>JAKLEY010000052.1 GCA_022711455.1 Candidatus Cloacimonadota bacterium | reverse complement strand
GGTGCTTCCCATGTTGCTGTATTGCAGTAGAATAGCACAAATTGACCAGCCCAGGAGCGAGAGCATGAAGCCAATGCGAGAGATACAGAAGAGCACAAGAGCCACAGCCATTCCGACAACAATATCCGGGACAAACATAATGCTTGCCATTGAAAGGAAATAGTCGTTCCAAAACCAGGGCAGTGACAGGTTCATATCAATCAACAAGGGCTTGAGGAATCCTGAACCCGTAAAGTAGCCGCTGCGAACCATATAGTACCAGAAGAAAGTCGCAGAGATACTGAAAGCCAGGCTCATGGAAGGCATCTTGAACCAGCTCTGGGTCAGATAGTTGATACCGACATACAACAACAGAGTACAGATCGAAGCAACAACGAGAAGTCCCAGGAAGGGGAAGACGCTCAGCCTCATGGCAGCCAGAGGATAATAATATGCTATGGCCAACGAAATCAACAGGCTGTTGAAGCCCAGGACGCCACTGGAAGAATCCCAGCCCTCAAAACCCAGGATGCGTGACACCAGCATCCCCAGGATCAAGCCCAGCAGTCCTGATAAGCCCACGATGGGGGAGACCAGAGTGAGGGCTAGCAAAGCTATGCCAACCCCTCTGCTCTCAGAGAACATAGTGGTGGCATAGCTGTTGGGAATCGCTTTGGCAAAGGCGACCAGGTTTTGATAGCCTTTATTACCTTGAATTTGAACCGTGGCTGCTTTATCCATCAGGTCGCTTAGATATTGCGGAGATGCTCCGGGATAAACTCACGCTCAATAATGTCAGAAAGCTCTTCCCGCGCTCTCAGAAGCTCCAGTTTCCCGGTTTCTGTGATCAGCACCACAGGGGGCCGGTATTCGATGAACTGCATCCATTGCGTATTGTTATAAGCCCCGGCGGGAGATATGAGCACAGTCTCACCCGTGTAAAGATCAGGGAAGGGGACAGCATTGCGGACGACATCGATGTTCATGCAGAGCGGTCCATAGAAGACAGTGTTCTGATACGCGCCCGGGAAAGGACGGGTGGGTGTGACTTTGAGTTTATACCACCAGGCAGTGATCATAGTATTGACACCCGCGTCGAGGATTATCGCGCGTTCCCCTGTGGGCAGGTTTTTCTTTCCGATCACGCTGGAAATCATTGTCCCCGCTTCATCGATCAGGGCTCTGCCAGTTTCCAAAACCAGCTGAGGATCATGATCCCGAACAAATTGAGATTCGTTGAACGCGTCTCCGATGGCTTGGGCATAGTGATCTATGGAAGGTGAAGCGAATTCACCGGGAGTGTAGGAACCTAAAAGAGTATTCTGAGACGCAAACCCCCCCCCCAGATCGATGTAGTCCAAAACCACGTGCAGTTCGTCTTTGACCTTCTGAGCAAGGTCCAGCAAGGCTTTTGCCGCATAGTAATAAGCCTGGGCGTCCAGGATAAATGTCCCGATATGTGTATGCAAGCCTGAAAGCTTCATTGCTTTTCCGGATACCAACCGCTGAATCGCACGCAGGGCTTCACCGTTTTCATAATTAAAGCCAAACCTGCTCCACTGCGGACTTATCCCTGTGTCCATATTGACTCTGATCGCCACATTGGGAATGATCTTCAGTTCCCGGGCAACTTTCTCCAGCAGATACAGTTCATCCAGATGATCGATATGTATCCTGGCTCCTTCTTTAACTGCTTTTTGGAGGTCTTCCGCTCTCTTGCCGGGTCCGTTGAAGATGATATCTTTCCCTGGGATCCCCAATCTGCGTGCCATGTCATATTCCATTCCGGAAACCACTTCCGCGATCGAGCCTTCCTGATGATAAATGTTGCAAACAGCACCCAGATAGTTGGTCTTGTAGCTCCAGGCTTGCTGGATATTGGGGTAGTGCATTTGCATCACATCCTGCATTCTGCGATAACGCCTGCGGATCACGCTTTCGGAGAGCACTAAGACTGGCGAGCCAAACTGCTCCACGATCTCCTTGATCGGCACTCCATCAATGTTGTCCTGATGCCGCACAACGCTTTTGGCGCCGTATTTATTCATGTTTCCGGCATAATTTCGTTCGATGTTGGGGGCTATGTATGTCTTTTTCATTGTTCGTTCCTTCTGATCAATTCACTTTGAGCTGAGACCTGTCCCATGACGGAGATATCAGCAATGATGTCTTCGGCATGACGGATAAACATTGTTCCGGGTTTATATGGTCCCAGAGCTTCCACATCCATACCAAGGGATTTGAGGACAACCGCAGCAGGTTGGTTTTGTCCCGCGCCTTCTGCCAGCCTCACCCAAGCAGGGAAGCGGGGATTGATCTCGATCAGATAATAAACTCCGTCGAATCCTTTCATAACTTCGAGTTCGCAGGGTCCCTGCCATTTCAGGATGCTGATGATTTTGGCTGCAAAAGCGTCCAGCTCCGCATTCTGAACCACCACACCCCCAAAGCCCTTACCCTTGTCTGTGATCACCAGCTTTTTCTGAGGCACCATACCAAGCATTCCACCCTTGCCATCTCCGACGATCACAATGTTATACTCATCTCCCGGCACCATCTTTTGGAAGATAATGGGCAAGCCCCAGCGTTCAGCTATATCATAGAAATACTTCACGCCTTCTTCTGGAGTGTGAGCCTTAAAAGCCTCATAGTATCTGCCTTTCACCATCAGCGGGAAGGGGATGTCGTCGTCCAATTGCCTGATCTGTGTCGCATCCGAGAGCAGAGCTGTTTGCGGCACGGAAATCCCTTTGGGAGGGAAGAAAGTGGCCAGCTTGGTCTTATCACGAAGCAAAAAGCACTCTTCACTGGGGAGAAAACTATTGATGCCCCTGCGTTTTAGCTGGTCCTGAAGCCTTATATAGAGGATGACTTCAGCGTCAAGGGTCGGGATGATCACGTCGATTTTGGTGCGGTCCAGAATGTAATCTATGCGGCTGAGGAAAGCATCTGCCCCGGCTGAAGGATAGGGCATTTGATAGATCTCATCGGCAAAGTTTTCCAGATAGATCCCGGATTCCATGGAGTCATAGATCAAACCTACAATTTTCCCCTTGAATCCCGCGTTCCTGATACTGCGGATAACGGGAACACCGGGCTGAGGGTTGTCTCCGGTTTTGAGCCCGGAAACAGCTATTGTGATATCGAGTCCTGAAAGATCAATAGCCATCGACTCTCCTAAAACTCGATCATGTCGAGGGATTCCAGCATCAGCATATAATGCTCGAAATCACTGTTAAAATTATCTTCGGAAACCTCATAGATTTCCCTCACAGCAGTCCTGACCCCATCCTTATCCAAGCCTGAAGCCAGTTTGCGCAGGATCAGGATCCCGGTCTCGTTGGCTGTATAGCTATATCCCGTGTTGGGATCGAAAATAAAACCATTGTCATTCATGGCCAGGTTTTGAAGCTTATTCACATTCATTATAATCCTCCCGGATTTATTGTGCTCTCATATATTTACTGATTCTGCATGAAATCCCTGTTCGGAATTCACAGCAAAATCCAAGACAAGCAAATGCTACGCCAATTCACTGAGAATTATCAACTTTATTGATCTGCAAATATCTCAAATCCAATACTGTGCGTGGACAAAAGCAGTTTCTATCTATTTCAATTAGCGGGAATTCTGATAATGTTTGGAATCGCCCCACTCTTTGTAACCGACCGTTTCTCCGATCGAAGCAATCCTGTTTTCAAGGCAGTGCACACACTGTGAGGCGTTTTCGTCCAGACAGGGTTTGTTGTCATAAAGCTGGTAATTGCCTCTGTACTTTGTATCTGTGATATTTGGCATGATGATGTTTGCTCCTGCCAGCAAGCCCATTTCGCGTCCGGTTGGATTCAGGGCCTGGAGTGCGGTTGTGGAAGCTATATTGATGTCCTGCAGTGCTATCCGGCAAGCTGCAATCATTTTCAACGCCAGTTCCAGAGCCGCGTCTCCGTCATAACCCTGCACCAAATGCTTCAGAGGTGTGTCGTGATGGGGGATAAAGGGTCCCATCCCCAGCATGTCAATATCTTCGTCATAAAAGAACAGGATGTCGTTTGCCAGATCTTCGATGGTCTGTCCGGGCAAGCCCATCATCACTCCGGTTCCGGTTTGCCAGCCGAGTTTCTTGAGGGTACGGATCACATCCAGCCGGCGCTCAAAGGAATGGTCAGCCGGGTGTAAGGTCTTGTAAAGCGTAGGATTGGAGGTTTCAATCCGGATCAGATAGCGATGCGCGCCGCTTTCCTGCCAGGTCCGGAAGACCTCTTCAGTTTGCTCACCCAAAGATAGCGTGATCCCCAGTTCAGAATTGGAAAGGGTCTTGATCTCCTGCAGGAGTTCGTTCACATATGAAACATACCAGGCATCTTCGCGTTCACCGGCTTGGAGGACGATGGAACCGTAGTTCTGTTCCCAAGCCCATCTGGCTGCTTCCAGAACCTCGGCTTTGCCCATCAGATAACGATCCGTGGATTGATTGTCTTTTCTGATCCCACAATAGAAACAGTTTTTGGTGCAGATATTGGAAAGCTCCACGATTCCTCTGAAATAGACAACGGTGCCGCAATTCTGCCGTTTCACTTCATAGGCTCTCTTATAGAGAGCTTCCACCTCGTCTTTGTTTTGAAGGCTCAGCATCTCGATCAATTCACTTTTATTGGGTCGCATTAATCCTCACATTTATCCCGTATTTATCTGAATCAGGGATATCTACAGAATAAACTGTCCTGTAGAAAAGTCAAGGGGAATTATTACAGTGAACCACTAAGGGGTCGTCAACAGCGAAACATTAGAATCAGGTGGGCTTAACTGCCGACCATCACTCAAGCTGCAGGCACGCTTCGGGCACGCTTCGGGCACGCCTCAGGCACAAGCATGCCTGCATCATGCCTGCATCATACCTGCAGCTTGCCTGCAACATTGCTAAAGCCCGGCTGAGAGGAGGTCGTAATTTATCTCTCTTCCAATTGTGTAGAAGCTGATGGCGATATCCTTCCTCAAATGATCTTTTTTCAGTATTGAATCCTTGCAAGAGCAAAATTGCGAATCGATAACAATCTGTATGGCATGACTTTATGTGATAAGTTAGAAAAATTCCAAAGATTTTCCTTGCCAAGAATCCGGGCTTGATTAGTTTGGTTAGTGAATACTTACTAACCTAAGGGATGAATGATGGAACTTACGAAAAGACAGATGGATATAGTGAGCGCAGCGATCACTGTTATCGCCAAGAGAGGCTATGAAAAGCTCACGACCAAGAATCTGGCAGCCGAATTGGGACTGACCGAAGCCGCTTTATACAGGCATTTCAGTTCCAAACACGAATTGGTAGAGATGATCCTTTGTTACTTTGAAGAGCTGTCCTGTGCCGTCATAGGAAGGATCAAAGAGCAAAAACTCTCCCCCCTGGATTCCATCCGCAGCTTTGTCCTCAATCGTTATGAGTTGTTTTCCGAAAACCCAGATTTGGCTCAGGTGATGTTTTCGGAAGAACTGTTTCGCAACGACCCCAGCTTCACCCGTCAATATCAATCCATCATGCACATCCATAAAGAAGAAGTGATCTCATTTATCAAAGCAGCTCAAGCCAATGGGTGTGTGGATCAGTCATATATTCCCGTTCAGATCTTCCGGATCATTGTGGGCTCCATGCGTTTGATCGTTTCGCAATGGAACATCAGTCAGCACGGATTTGACCTGCGTTTGGAAGGATCTGCCCTCCTTGAAACAATAATAAAACTAATAGAGGTAAAGAAATGAAGCGTCAGATCATCACAATTGATGAAAAACTCTGTAACGGTTGCGGAGCCTGCATAACCGGCTGTCCGGAAGGTGCTCTGCAGATCATTGACGACAAAGCCCGTTTGATCAGTGATCTTTTTTGTGACGGGTTGGGAGCTTGCATCGGGACCTGCCCGGAAGGAGCCATCACGATCGAGGAAAGGGAAGCTGAGCCCTACGATGAGCGTAAGGTGATGGCAAATATCATCTTGCAGGGAGAGAACACCATCAAGGCGCATTTGAAGCACTTGGCTGAGCATGGGGAAAACACTTTCCTGAAAATTGCCAAAGAATACCTCACCGAGAAAGGCCTGGAAGTCCCTCAGTATGAAGAACCGAAATCCTGCTCCTGTCCCGGGACCAGCGCTAAGACTTTTTCGGGATCGGAAACCAAGGCAAGCCCGAATCATGTAGATGGAACGATCGAATCAGAGCTTCGCCAGTGGCCGGTGCAGTTGCATCTGATCAACCCCAACGCTGATTATCTGGAAAATGCGGATTTGTTAATTTCTGCAGATTGCGTACCTTATGCGTATGGGGATTATCATCGCAAGTTCCTGAAAGGCAAGGTAGTGATCACTCTCTGTCCCAAGCTGGATAAGGATATCGACAGATATATCGACAAGCTTGCTCAGATCTTTACCCTGCATCCCTTGAAGTCTTTATCTATCGTGCGGATGGAAGTTCCCTGCTGCGGTGGGACTGAGTACATCGTCCAAAAAGCTATGGAGCAGGCCGGAAAGGTCATCTTCACAAAGGTTTACGTCGTCTCTATGGACGGCAGGATCCTCTAAGGAGACCCGAAAATGAAAAGTAGTATTTGGATCAACGAAAAGCCCGTTCTGGATTCTGGCGGGATGCTTGGAACCAAGCTCTACAGCCAGCCCGAAGGTGAACTTGTGCACATTCGCTTTGAACCGGGAGCGCATCTGAAAGCGCATAAGACCCCGGTAAACGTCGTTTTCTATGTGGTGGAAGGAACTGCCACCATCCAGATCGGTGAGGAAACAGCCGATTTTGCACCAGATAATATGATCGAAAGTCCCAAAGATATCCCACACGCGATTACCAATAACGGAAGCGGAATCCTCCGCGTCCTCGTAATTAAAATGCCCAAACCATAATATAAAAGGAGAACAAATCATGAGCATGTTTTGCTATCAATGTCAGGAAACTGCACTTAACAAAGGCTGCACCATGCGTGGTGTCTGCGGGAAACAGGACACTTTGTGTCATTTGATGGATCTGTTGATCTATACCTTGAAGGGGATTGCCCACGTTTCGGTCAAACTGAACGAACAGGGCGTTTATCATCCTGAGGATTCGATCTTTGTGATGGGGGGGCTCTTCCGCACTATCACCAACGCCAATTGGGACGAACAAATGCTCTTCAGCACGATCACCAAAGCGCTGGAACTGAGAGATGCACGCAAAAATGAACTTTGCGAGATCCTTGGAACCGAGTGCAAAGCCTGTCCCGAAGCCGTGACCTTCCAGGTCAAGCCGGAAGAATACTATGAATTCGGTCAGAACGTCGGAGTCCTCAGAACTGAAAATGAAGACATCCGCAGTCTGCGTGAAACTGTTATCTACGGTCTGAAAGGGATCTCCGCCTATGGCGAGCATGCTTATATGCTTGGTTATCAGGACGATGCCGTCAACAAGTATCTCATGGAAGGCCTGGCTGCCACTCTGAATGACGAACTCACTGCCGAGCAACTGGTTGGCCACGTTCTGAAGACAGGTGAACATGCTGTAAAGGTGATGGCTCTGCTGGATAAAGCCAACACCGAAACTTATGGCAATCCTGAGCCCACTACAGTGAATCTGGGTGTGGGCAAGAACCCCGGAATCATCGTCAGCGGACACGATCTGAAGGACTTTGAAGAACTGCTGGAGCAATCCAAGGACAGTGGAGTGGATATCTACACCCACAGCGAGATGCTTCCCGCGCACTACTATCCTGCCTTCAAAAAATACAAACACTTCATTGGGAACTATGGCAGCTCCTGGTGGCATCAATTGGAAGACTTCGAAAACTTCAACGGTGCTATCCTGATGACCACCAATTGCATAGTTCCCCTGCGTAAAGAAAACACCTATCTGGATCGTTTCTTTACCACGGGTATGGCAGGATATCCCGGTGCAAAACACATCGGAATGCGTGCGGAAGGCGGAAAGAAAGACTTCGCTGAACTGATCGCGACTGCCAAAAAATGCCCTCCTCCCAAAGAGATCGAAACCGGTACCATCGTTGGTGGATTCGCGCATCACACTGTGCTCTCCCTTGCAGATAAAGTTGTGGACGCCGTCAAATCCGGTGCCATCAAACGCTTTGTTGTGATGGCAGGTTGTGATGGACGCATGCCGAGCCGTAAGGTATTCACCGAGATCGCACAAAAGCTTCCCATGGATACAATCATCCTCACTGCCGGTTGTGCCAAGTATCGTTATAACAAGCTTCCGCTGGGTGACATCGGTGGAATTCCCAGAGTTCTGGATGCGGGTCAATGTAACGACAGCTATTCCCTTGCCATTATTGCGCTTAAGCTCAAGGAAGCCTTCGGCCTCGATGATGTGAATAAGCTTCCGCTCTCCTTTGCCATTGGCTGGTATGAGCAGAAAGCCGTCGCAGTGCTGCTCGCTCTGCTCTATCTTGGCTTCCGTAACATCAAGATCGGTCCCACCGTCCCGGGTTTCCTATCCCCCAATGTTGCCAAGATCATCATCGACACCTTCGGTCTGCAAGTTACCTCCGATGCGGATAATGACGTTGCGGCAATGTTCCTGTAGAATGTGATCCACATGTGCTGAACGATTCCAATCGTGCGGCAATAGAAAAGAATACGGCACCAATCTCAGGTTGGTGCCGTTTTCTCTTCACTAAATTATAAGTTCGGAACGGGAATTGCATTGATCTAAAAGAAATATTTGACTTGAGATTATTGATAAGAAATATGGAGGTCTCGATGCCGAGCAGAAGAGTTTTTGCAGGACTTTTTATTATCCTGCTGATCATTATGGGTTGTGCCAAACGAAGCACTGCCTGGCAAAACCCTGATAAACTGGAATTACTTCGCCAGATCCCGATCGTCGGAAATCCCATGGATATCGACGTTGAAGGGAACAACGTGTATATTGCTCAAGATCAGGGCGGTTTTTCGATCGTGAACCTGAGTGACTATTCCCAGAAATGGTACACCTCGATCAAATCCAGTGACGGATCCGTGGTAGATATGATCAAGATCCGTAAGATCTCTGCGGTTGGAGCCAGAAACTTTCTCTTTATCAACGAAACTGACGGGACGGATCTCATCCGGATAGTTGACATCTCCAATCCCGATTCACTTAAAGTGGTCGATGCAATCACCGGCGCTACTCAGGATATATCTGATATGCATTTCTTCAATCTGGCCACCCCCCAAGGCTCTTATATTATCGAAACCACTTACACTTCCGGACGGAATGTGTATTATGGAAGATACAACGGCACTCTTTGGCTGGGTCAGGATTATACGATAGTGCCTCCTGCTTCTGCATCGGGCGCAGCCATGGATACAAACTGCCTTTACGTTGCGGATCAGCAACACGGCTTGGTCATCTATAACCGTGCCAATCAACAAAAACTGGGTCAGATTGTTCTCCCCGGAGAAGCTCAAAAAGTCAAGGTCTCAGGAAACTATGCCTATGTTGCAAGCAGACAGGGTGGCTTGCATGTTGTGGACATCTCGGATCCTGTCCACCCTGTTAAAACGTACAGCTACGATACAACAGGTTATGCCAGCGCGGTCGACGTCGCCGAAGGTTATCTTGCCGTCAGTTCCGGGAGTGGGGGAGTCTATCTCTTCAGTCTCAGCAGTCCGGCGCAGCCCAAATTCCTGCAGCAACTCACCGAGTGCGGTTACACCAATACTGTCCGTATTCACAATGGAAAGCTGATCGTTGGTGCCCGGGATATGGGTGTCATGATCTATGACATTGAGGACTGAGAGGTTTGACCAATAACAGAATTTCTAACCTGGAGTTTAGGCTTCAGGTTTTTTTAGTTAAAACGCAGGCGCTTATAGCCTGCACTTTTCAAAAGACCGCAGTAAAGTGCGGTCAGGTATGTGTCGACAAAGGAATCAAAGGATGAAAACACTGATCAAATTGGTCCTGATCCTGACCTTCTGCATGGGGCTGGGACTGCTGGTGGGTCAAACCTCCAAAGCTATTCAAGTATTGTCACAGAGTTCACATGGCTTGAAACTGAGCTTGACAACTCCACAATTAACAATCGAACCTTCGAGCAAACTAAGCGGATTCCAAATGCTTAAGTTAGAAGGTTCAGAGCTCTCTGCTGAAGATGGAAAACCGGCTTTGCCCATCTACTCGGCAACTGTTGCTATCCCCCCGAACGGTGGTTATGAGATCACACTCAGCCCCGGTTCATACAAGGATTATCATAATGTGAAGCCGGAACCGGTCTTTGCGACCGAAGAGCTGCTTGCCTCTGCAGTTTATGACCGCAACGCTTACAGTGCGGATCAGATTTACCCGCATCGTCTCCTGGAATACTCCAGCCCGGCGATCATCAGGGATTTCAGAGTCATCCAGATCACGGTCAACCCGGTGCAATGGCACGCCTCAACCGGGGAACTGAGAGTCTATGATTCCATGGAGATCAATATAAATTTCACCAAGGGTTCTTCAGAGAACGAGCTTCCTGCCTATAACGGCTATTCCAAATCCTTTGAAAGCATCTATGAATCTCTGATCACAAACTTCGATGCCTACCGGGACGAAACGCTTCCCCTCAAGCATGAGCGGGTTCTACTGATCCACGGTAATTCCACCGACGCTACGTTTATCCAGCAGCTGAACCAGTTTGTAACCTGGAAACGCCAGAAGGGCTTCGAAATGAACGTGGTCAGCACTTCTGTCGCCGGCACCAACACCACTCAGATCAAGAACTACATCACTGCTCAATACAACAACATTGAGACAAGACCGGATTTCATCATTCTGTTGGGAGACACCAACGGCAGCTATGCTATTCCCACGTTCACCGAATCCTGGTCCTCATATGGCGGTAAGGGCGATTATCCTTACACTCAGGTGGTTGGAAACGACACCCTGGGAGACATCTTCATCGGCCGTATTTCCGCAGAAAGTCTTTCTCAGCTTACAGTTCTGTTCAGCAAGATCTACGCTTATGAAAAGAACATAAACAACGATGCAACCGCGGCTGCCTGGCTCAACCGTATGGTTTTGATCGGTGATCCCTCTTCCAGCGGTATCTCCACCAGATACGTCAACAAGTATATCAAAGAGATATCTCTGGGAGTCAATCCGGCATATTCGTATATAGAGAACTATTCCGGAGGATTTCCCAGCACTATGAATTCCGCGGTTAACCAAGGTGTGGCCTTCTTCAATTACAGAGGCTATATTGGGATGAGCGGATGGAGCCCGAGCAGCAGCCTGGTGAATGGAGCTAAGATGCCACATGCCACCATTCTGACCTGCTCCACGGGTAATTTCGAAAACGGAACAGCCACTTCTGAAGAGTTTATGCGTTTGGGCACGACAGCCACTCCCGCGGGTGCTATCACAGCCATGGGTATGTCCACATCCGGAACTCACACTATGTATAACAACGTCCTTGCCGGCGGAGTCTACGATGGTCTGATGACGCACAGGATGCGGACCATGGGACAAGCCATGCTGAACGCCAAGCTATATTTATATAATACTTACTCAACCACAAACGTGACTCAGGCGAACTACTTTGCCCACTGGTGCAACCTGATGGGAGACCCTACAGTCGAAGTCTTCGTGGGAATTCCCGGGAACCTGGTCCTGAACGCGCCTTTGACGATCCCAGCCGGAACCAATGTCTATGACACCTACGTGCTTGATGACACCGGCACACCTATGCAGGGAGCAAGCGTCACCGTCTATTCCAATGGCAGCTCCAGTGTTGTGGCAAAGGGATTCACGGATGAGACCGGATTCTGCTCTCTGTTCCTGCCCTCCTCAGCTGCAGGAGAGATGGTTGTCACTGCCAGCAAACACGATTACAAGCCTGTGCAACAGACTTTGATCGTCGATGCGGCAGGCTCTTTGGTCTTTTTTGACAAGGGCATAGAAGACAATGGCAACAACGGTTCCATCGGCAACGGGGACGGCTTTGCCAATGCCGGTGAGACCATAGCTCTCACGGTCAGCATCAGAAACAGCACTGCTGCCACTATTTCCGGAATCACAGCCACTCTTAGCACAGCTGATCCTCAGGTCATCATCAGTTCCGCAAACAGCAGTTATCCGGATCTGGTCAGCAACGATATGGCGAACAGCCTCACACCCTATGTGTTCAGCATTGCACGCAATATAGAGCCCATGCACGACACCAGATTCACGCTTACGTTGACGGATGCCTTCGCAACCACTTATTCCGCAATCTTCCATTTCGGATCGATCAATGCCGCTCTGGATTTCTCCCAATTCACGCTCAATGCCGGGGGAAACGCTGTGCTCGATCCGGCCGAGAACGGGATAATTCAGGTTTCTGTGATGAACAACTCTCCTTTCGGAGTGGGTGATATCTACGGCCAGCTGAGATCTTTGAACGATATGGTCGTTGTGACTGATTCTACCTCGTTCTACGGGAATTTCAGTCCCAATGGATCTGCCAATTCTCTGGACGGCTTTGGTCTTTTTGCCAGACCTCTGTTAATTCCTGGCATGCAAATCCCCATGCAGCTTAAGCTGTATAATGCCAGTGGTTTTGAACAGATCACGTCCTTCAATATCCCGATCGGAACCGTGAGCCAAAACACACCCTTCGGACCAGATAGCTATGGTTATTTCATTTATGAT
>JAKLEY010000051.1 GCA_022711455.1 Candidatus Cloacimonadota bacterium | reverse complement strand
CCATAATTCTCAGAGCGGGAAAAAATCCCAGCCAAATCTCATGTACCTGATGACTCTTGTTAATATTAAGGACTGCGTCCGCAGCAATGAAATGTGTTTTTACACAGTCTCCTTCGCTGGAATGACGGATAGGTTTTGGTGTTCTGGTTTCCAGCCTTCGCTGGAATGACGGTTTTAGTCTATTCCTACCAGTTGCCTGAGTTGGTTGATTTTGTTTTGCGCGATAATTCTGGCTTTGCGGGAGCCTTCTTCCAGGATTTCGTTGATGTCATTGGGGCGGCTGATGAGCTCAAAATACTTTTCTCTTAAAGGGGCGATCTGGGTGTTCATTACCTCGAAGAGTTCTTGTTTGGCGTGTCCCCAGCCCATTCCTCCTTCCAGATAACGCTGGCGCAGGGCGGAGACTTGCTGGGGGGAGGCAAAGCTCTGATAGATGGAAAAGACGTTGCAGCTATCGGGATCCTTGGGTTCATCGATGGTTTGCGAATTGGTGACTATCTTCATAATCAGCTTGCGCAGTTCCTTTTCCGGAGCGAAGAGCGGGATGGTGTTGCCATAGCTCTTGGACATCTTGCGTCCGTCCAGCCCCAGGAGAGTTTTGGAAAACTGTGTGGCCAGCGGCTGAGGCAGGCGAAATGCTTCCGTACCATAGACATAATTGAAAGACTGAGCGATATCGACAGCCATTTCAACGTGTTGGAATTGATCATTGCCCACCGGGACCAGATCGGTATCAAAGAGCAAAATATCTGCTGCCATCAGCACCGGATAGGTATAGAGCCCCATATTAACCCCGTCGTCGGGATCGCGTCCGGCTTCGGAATTGTTTTGCAGCATGGCTTTGTAGGCATGGGCACGGTTCATCAGCCCCTTGGGAGTGAAGGCCAGCAGAATGGTGAGCAGTTCAAAGGTCTGAGGCACCTGGGATTGTTTGTAGACCAGGGTTTGGCTGGGATCGAGTCCGCAAGCCAGCCAGGCAGCAGCGATCTCGAGGGTCATTTTGCGGATCTCTTGCGGATCTTTGCAGCTGTTGAGGGCATGATAATCGGCGATAAAATAGCGGGCTTCGCAGCTTTCCGCCAGTTTGAGGGCAGGCTGGATCGCGCCTATGTAATTGCCTATGTGTGGGATACCGGTTGGTTTGATCCCGGTGAGGGCTATTTTTTTCATTAATTCTCCCTAGACTATTCTGGCAAAGAGATCGACGTCGATAACGTCCTCAACTTCAACCTGGATAAAGGTTCCGGGCACTGCCTCTCCCCCGCTGATAAAGACCACTCCGTCGATATCCGGGGCTTGGAACCAGGCTCTGCCGATATAGCTGGTCTCATCGTTTCCATTTTCCGGATCGGGCTCCACGACGGACTCCACAAGCACCTCAAGGGTCTGCCCCACATAGCTTTCCAGCATCGGAGTCATCAGGGAGCGGTGCAGACTCAGGAGCTCATCCCGTCTGCGTTCCGCCACTTCTTCATTCACCTGTTTTGGCATATCATGGGCAGGCGTTCCGGGTTCGCGGGAATAGGCAAAGACGCCCAGATGCATGAAGGGGACTTCCCTGATAAAATCCAGTAGATTGCGATGGTCGACGGCAGTTTCCCCGGGGAATCCGGAGATCAGAGTGGTGCGGAAAATCGCATTGGGTAAGACTTCCCGGATTTTGGAAAACAGCTCCAGGAGTTCTGCTCTACCCAATTGGCGGTTCATCGCATGCAGGATATGATCCTCACTGTGCTGGATCGGGATCTCAAAATAGGGCAGTAGTCGGGGATGGTCTTTCCAGAGCTGAAGCCAGGAGAGATCGAAGTGATCCGGATGCAGATAGAGCACGCGCAACCAATGGATCTTTTTATAACCCACCAGTTCACCCAGCAGTTTGGGTAAAACCTGATAGCCGTAATAATCCTTGCCATACATCGCAGAATCCTGGGCGATCATAATTATCTCCCTGGCACCTTCCCCGCACAATTTGTAGGTTTCGGGAACCAACATGTTCATAGGTTTGCTGCGCAGACTGCCCCGGATCGAGGGAATCGCGCAGTAACTGCAGTGATTGTTGCAGCCGTCGCTGATCCTTAAGTAACGATAAAAGTTGTCTTCCAGGGGGACGCGTTCAGTTGCGCCCTGGTTTCTCAGACCCAGATAATGATCCAGAACCTTAAACTCTTTGAGCGGGATCCAGAGATCCACTTCCGGAAAAAGATCGATAAAATCTTCCAAAGCCCGGTTCATCACGCATCCGCTCACCAGCAGCTGTTCGATCTCTCCCTGGTTTTTGCGTTCCGCATAGGCAGAGAGGATCTCGTCGAATTCTGCCAGCGAGCTCTGCAAAAAGGCGCAGGTGTTGATCAGCACCAGCTTTGCGTCTTCCGGATCATCTGCAGGAGCGTATCCGGCATTCTGAAGGTGATGCGCAAAAACCTCGCTGTCCACGAGGTTTTTGGCGCATCCCAAGCTTTCTATGAAGTATGTTTTCACGATAGTAAATGAATAAATAATCCGCTGCGCAGTTTGGGCTCGAACCAGGTGGATTTCGGGGGCATGATCTCACCCGCGTCGGCTATGCCGATCAGCTCGTCCATGGAGGTCGGGAACATGGCAAAAGCCACCTTTTCCCTTCCGGAATCCACTCGTTTGACCAATTCACCCAAACCTCTGATCCCACCGATGAAATCGATGCGTTTGTCGGTACGGGGGTCCTGGATGCCCAGCAGGGGGTGTAGCAGATTGTTTTGCAGGATGGAAACATCGAGGTTTTCGACCACGTTGGCTGCGTTCCAGGTTCCGGCTTTGGGGCTGATCCGATACCAGGTGTGATCCAGATACATGGCCACTTCATGCAGCTTTGAGGGCTGCCAGGGCTGATCGGTGCTCTTCGGTTCGATCTCCCAGGTCTGGCCAACTTCTTGCAGAAATTCTTCTGTGCTTCTGCCGTTGAGGTCTTTCACCACGCGGTTATAATCGAAGATCTTGAGCTGGTTATCCGGGAAGATCACGGTCATGAAATGGTTGAATTCCTCTTCCCCCGTGTAATTGGGGAATTGTTCACGACGCAGGAGGCCCACTTTGGCAGCGCTGGCTGTACGATGATGTCCATCTGCCACATAGAGATAGCGCATCATGGCAAAAGCTTCCGTGATGGTTTGGATGTCATTCTCTGCTGAAACCAGCCAGAGGGTGTGTTCGATCCCGTCATCAGACGTGAAATCGTAGACCGGAGCAGTGCTGCTCATGATCCGCTGCACGAGGCTATCGATCACCTCCTGATGCCGGTAGGTAAAGAAAACCGGGGAGGAATGCGCGTCGCACACATCCACGTGTTTGATGCGGTCTGCTTCTTTATCGGCACGGGTCAGCTCATGTTTTTTGATGGTGCCGTCCATGTATTCATCCACGGAGGCCAATCCGACCAGTCCGCACTGGGCACGTCCATCCATAACCTGTTCGTAGATATAGAACATGGGCTTGTCATCCTGTTTCAGATCGCCCCGGGAAATATAGGCGTAAAGATTCTCTTTGGCTTTGGCATAAACGGCGGGATCGTAGAGGCTGGTTCCCAGCGGAAGATCCACTTCGGGTTTTTCCACATGAATGTAGGACAGAGGGTTGCGGGCCACTTCGGCTCTGGCTTCGTCCGAATCCATCACGTCGTAGGGCAGGGAAGCGATCGCTGCCGCTTTCTCCGGGACCGGGCGTACTGCTTTGAAGGGTTTGAAGACTGCCATTTCTTTGGTTCTCCTGTTTATCTATTTTTATATGTAATAATGTTTCAGCGCCTTGATCAAGGCTTTGTGATCCTTGGTTCCGGCGGTTTCACGAATGGAATGCATGGCCCACATCGGGTTGCCGATATCGAGGGCTGAGATGCCCAACGCTGATGAGACCAGAGGACCGACCGTGGAACCACAAGGCATGTCCGAGCGCACTAAGAAGCGCTGGAAAGGAACTCCGGCTTTGTCACAGATACGGATGAAACGCTGCGAGCTGTCAGCAGTGGAACTGTAACGGAAATCAGCATTCAGCTTGATCACAGGGCCTTGATTCATCACCGCCACATAGTCCGGATCATATTTCTCCGGATAGTTGGGATGGAAGGCATGCGCCATATCGCATGAGATCAGATAGCTCTGGCGCAGGGCACGGAAATGCTCGTCAGAACTGCACCCGAGGCTGAGGCTGATCCGCTGCAGAACTTCCGGGAGCAGAGAGGAAAGCGCTCCCTGAGGAGTGCGGCTGCCAATTTCTTCGTGATCATAAAACATCGCAACTGCTGTGCTTTCCGGAGCTTCCGCCTCCAACAGGGCGGAGAGGATGGCATGGGTCATGGCCAGGTTATCCAGCCTTCCGGAAGCGATCAATTCTTCTCCAAAGCCTACCAATGCGGCAGGTTTGGGGTCGTAAAGAAAGAGATCAAGATCCCAGATCTGTTCCGGAGAGACCTGCAGTTCTTCCGCGATCGCGGAAAGCAGCGGGTTTGCAGCCACGGAATTGATGGCAAGGATCGCCTGCAGATGGTTCTGCTTGTTATATTCAAAACCTTTATTGATCTCACGGTTGAGGTGGATGGCGGCATTGGGAATGATGGCAACAGGGCGCTTCAAATTCACCAGATGCGGAGTGTAAACTCCTGCAGCAGTCTTGACTATCACTCTTCCTGCTATGGAAAGTTCACGATCCAGCCAACCTGAAATGATAGGACCGCCATAGACTTCGACGCCTACTCTGCAGATGCCTTTATCGGTTTTGAGGCTGCGTCCCTTGAGCTTGAGCAGGGGGCTGTCGATATGGCTGGCAGCGAGGTTGAAACCAGTCTCGTGAAGGGGCTTGGAGCCTGCCACAAAAGCGATTACCGCAGTGTCGAACCTACTGATGTAGTATTTTCCTCCGGGTTGGATCTGGAGACATTTGCTGTCGTCAAGGGCTGAGAATCCTGCCGCATCAAGCCTTTGGCGGATGGAAGTGTTAGCCTGGAAGCTCGTGGGCGAGTCGTCCAGAAACAAGAGCAGATCTTGGATACATTTATTCATATTTCATTTCTCCGTTCGAGCTATCATCATGTTATCTTTAATGATACAGATAGCGTTTGATCTTTTGGGTGGGGGTCTTTTGAAATGCTTCGTTTACCAGCTGGATCTTGGCAATGCGGCTGAAGCTGGCAAGCACTTTGTTGGCTTCCTGCCGGTTCTTTTCCATGATCTCGGCCAGTTCAGACTCAGTGATCTTGTCGTGATCCATGGTCTCAATATCAGGATAGATCAGGGCATAGAGCACCCGATTGCGTTCCAGCACCAGAGATTCTGCCACATAGGGCAGGTTGTTCAGTTTCTGTTCGACCAGCTCCGGATAAATGTTCTCTCCGCCGGAACCCAGGATCATGTTCTTGCTGCGACCCCGGATATAGATGAAATTGTCCTTGTCGATGGTGCCGATATCACCGGTGTAGAGCCAGCCGTCCTTCAGGACTTCCGCAGTGGCTTCGGGGTTTTTATAATAACCCAGGAAGACCTGTTCTCCCCGGATCATGATCTCTCCGGGTTCGGTTTCGGGATTGGAGGAATTAACCTTGGCGGTGAGGTATTTGACGGTTTTACCGCTTGATTCATAGCGGTGTTCAAACCAGCGGGCATAGGAGATCAGGGGTCCGCATTCTGTCATCCCGTAGCCTATGGTGATCGGGAAGCGGATCTTCTTCATGAATTGCTCGACTTCAGCATTCATCGGCGCTCCTCCTGCCACCATTTCCGTCATCTGGCCTCCGAAAGCCTGCATCAGGCTCTTCAGGATCTTGCGGTAGATCAGCTTGTTCAGGAGCGGGACTTTGAGCATGGCTTTGATCTTGGGCTGATCCAGAGTTGGCTGGATCTGTTTTTTGAAGATCTTTTCCACCAGCAGGGGAACGGTGAGCACGATATTGGGCTTAAGATCCTTCATCGCCGCCACCAAAAGCTTGGGCGTGGGGATCTTATCCAAAAAGTTGATATGGTTACCCCGGGTGACGGGATAGAGCAGATCGAAGCTGGAAGCGTAGGCATGAGCCAGCGGCAGGAAGGCAATAACCTTGGCTCCCACTTTGAAGAGCAGATTCTCCCGCGCCACGATCAGATTGGCCAGCAGACTGCGATGGGGCAGCAGGACACCCTTGGAAAAGCCTGTGGTTCCGGAGGTGTAGATGATGGCTCCGATATCTTCGTTATCGACCACATCCGCAAAATTCAGATCCTGGCTCTTCAGGTTTTGCAGGTCGTTGTGTTCCGGCAGAGGCTTGATGATCTCGGTTTTCTTGTCCACTTTGTTGTTCAGGAGGCTAAAATCATCCAGAGAAAAGATGTATTTGCAGGCGCTCAGAGCTTCATCATCGATGCTGTCGTTCTTATCCCTGGAAATAAAGAGGATATCGGATTCGGAGTGGTTGACGATATGCTGCAATTCATCTGCAGAGAAATTGACCAAAATGGGAACTATCGTGGCTCCATAGGTGATCGCGGAAAGCCAGACGATCGCCCAGTTGGAACAGTTTTTCCCAGCCAGCGCAATACGTGAACCCTTGGAGAGTCCGCAGGCTTTGTAAAGCCGGTGCAACCACAGAATCTGCTTTCCCACCTCTGAATACATCAAGACGGGTCCGGGATAATCCGTGAAAGCGGGCATGTCCCAATAAGTTTTGAGCGATTCTGCCAAATATGGAATCAGTTTTTCGTTGATCATACAAGCTCCTGTAGCGCTATAATATTATCTTGCAGATAATTAGCCGTTCGCTCAATTTAGCTATACGGGGTCTGGATGTCAAGCTAAACTTACGGATTTGCGCACGGAATCAAAAATATCTGAACCAAATATAGGCAGTTGAGATCAACATCGCGTTCAGAGTGAAGATTGCCCCGATTTTAGTATATTCTCCAAAGCTAATCTTAAAGCCATTGTGTGAGGCTATCCCGATGGCAACAATATTGGCACTGGCTCCGATCATGGTTCCGTTTCCACCCAAACAGGTGCCCAGAGAGAGCGACCACCAGAGCGGATCCATAGCCTGAGGGGGAAGCTGATTTGCGTGAAACACGGTTCCAATCTTCTCAAGCAGCGGGATCATGGAGGCCACGAAAGGCACATTATCTACAATCGCGGAAAAGACTCCGGAGATCCAGAGGATGACCATTGAGGTGGCTCTGGGTTCTCCCGAGGTCGCGATCAGGACTCTGTTTGCCAGCGCGTCGATAAAGCCGGTCTCCACCAGGCTTTCCACGATCATAAAGAGTCCGATGAAGAAGAAGATCGTGACCCAGTCAATATCATGCACCAGCACGTTTTCCACCTTTTTACGGTTGTTCATCAGCAAGAGCAAGAGGCCGGCAGACATTGCGATCGTTGCCGTCTCCACTTTCAGCACTGATTGAAGAGAAAGGGCACCCAGCATCAGAGCCAGCACGATCAGGCTCCAGACCATCATTTTGGGATTAGTGATCAGGTTTTTCTCGTTGAATTCCATCAATTTCGCGCGGTTCTGATTGCTCACGACCATGCCCTTGCGATAGAGCAACCAGATCAGAAGCAGGCTGCTAAAGGTGATCAGCAGCACCGGTGGGGTTAGATTGAGCACAAAATCGATAAAAGTGTAGTCCGTGGCACTGCCGATCATGATATTGGGAGGATCTCCGATCATGGTGGCAGCTCCCCCGAAATTTGAGGCAATGATCATGGTGATAATAAAGGGCACAGGTGTGATCTTGAGCTCTGCGGCTATCAAAAGCACGATAGGAACCAGGATCATGATCGTGGTCACGCTGCCCAGGAAAGCCGAGATAAATGCAGTTCCCAGATACATATACATCATCACTCTAAGCGGTTGGCCCTTGGCCAGCTTGGCAGTTTTAATGGCAAGAAACATAAACAGCCCGGTCTGACGCATCACGGATATCACCATCATCATACCGATCAGGAAGAAGATCACGTTCCAGTCAATGGCAGCGAAAGCCGTATGCTGGGATACGATCCCGGTTACAATGATCAAAAACCCACCGATCATGGCAGCCAGCATTTTGTTGATCCACTCTGTGATGATGAAGAGATAAGCCAGACCGAAGATGATCAGGGCGAGAAGCATGATAGTCATAATCTCAGGCCTTAAACACCTTGCTGAAGACGTCCATTGCAGTGAGGACGCCCACCAGCTTGCCGTTCTCAACAACAGAGAAGAAGCGGCATTTATAGCGGATCATCAGAGTAACGGCTTCGATAATGGAGGTAGAGGGAGAAAGAGTCACGTGATTGGCGTACATGATCTCACGGACTGTGACGATATCCTCCTTGTCAAAGAGGTGTTCCAGAGGTTCAAAATTGCTCAGGAAATTGAGGTTATCAATCATCATCAAATAGTCCGGAACCCCTACCTTCAGCAAATTGATCACGCCCACTTCCCCCAGATACGTGTTTTGCGCGTCCACCACAGGAAGCACAGCCAGCCCGTGCTCGTTCATCACTCTGCCCAGTTCGCTGAGCTTGGCATCAGGACCTATGGTCACAGGATTTGGGATCATGATATCCTGGATCGAGAGGTTTTCTTTGACCCTGATCTCCAGTTTCTTTATCGTAGACAGCAGCTCATGACCGTCTCTGCAAGTCCTGATCTGAGCTACAACTTCGGGATCTTTGGAGGCTTTCAGGAGGGCAGCGACGATATTCAGATATATCCGCGAGGCTGATTTGTCCGTAATGATCAGCACGATCATCGAGATGGGGGTGCCGTCATAATCTATGGGATGTTGAAGAATGCAGATCGAGAGAATGGTGTCGTTCAGCCCCTCCATACGGACATGCGGAATGGCCAGACCAGTCGGATACGCTGTGGAAGATTCTCTGTCCCGTTCCAGGACAAGATCCACCAATTTCGCTCCGCAAACGGGAAGCGGATTTATCTTACAGATCCGGGAAACCATTTCGGAATAGATCTCTTCACGAGTCTTGGGATGGGGTTCCACAAACAGGATCCGGGCATCCAGAAAGCTTGCCAGTTGCATATGCCACCTCTTAGATAATGTTGAATTACCCGACACTATTGAGACTTGGTGAATTTAGTCAAGCTTTAATCCGGCAACTATGAGCTAAACATATGCAGTTTATGGATATATAGCTCTGATAAAAACTCTGTCGGCTGGAGGTCGCACAAATCAGTTGACAGTATTCCGCCCCTGCTATCAGATATATCCAAAATACTATCTTCCGGGAGGAAAGACCCATGAAAAGTAAACTCGGTTTTTGCTTTGTGATTGCCCTAATGGCAATTGCAGCCATCTTTAACCCCCTCTTTGCCAACCCCAATCGTGAGATCCTGCTCACCGAAGACTTCACATCCACCACCTTCCCACCCACCGGCTGGACCATTGATGCCCACGCGGGCAACTGGTCCAGATACAACGGTGCCAATGCCGGAGGCAGTGCTCCGGAAGTTCGCTTCAGCTGGAGTCCACAATTCAACGGAACTTCCAGTTTGATCTCACCTCAGATCAACACAAGCGGGCAAACCGCGCTGCTCCTGGATTTTAACCAAATGATCGATTTTTATGACAGCCCCTTCACTCTGGGAGTGGCAACCCGTTCCAACGGCGGAGCCTGGACCACGGTCTGGAGCCTGGACCCCACGGACAGCGTGGATCCGGAAGTTAAAACCATCTCCATCAGCAATGCTGACGTGGGTTCCACAACCTTCCAGTTTGCCTTTGTGTTCAGCGGGAATTCTTATAACATCAACTATTGGTATATAGACAACGTCAAGCTCTACACACCTTTCCCCTGGGATCTGGCAATCGCTGAAGGTTCCGGAGACATTCAACTGAGCCCCGGCTCCAGCTTCACACCCATCTGCACAGTGGAAAATGCGGGTTTGAACACCTTGACTGCCGTGGTTTCATTGCTTATCTACAGGGGTGATGACTTGGTGCAAAGCCATCTGTCTTATGCTACTTATGTGATGCCCGGAACCACTACTCAGGAAGTGACTTTCCCTGCTTTTACCCTGATCGCTCCGGACGAGATTTACTCCTTTGTCTATAGCGTTGTTTCTGTGGAAGATGTGGTCGATGGAGACCTGAGCAACAATCAGCTCACCAAATACATTGAGACCTACACTTCACCCCGGCAGAAAGTGCTGTTGGAAATCGGAACCGGAGGCTGGTGTCAATACTGCCCCGGAGCCGCGATGGGAGCGGATGATCTGGTCGAAGAAGGTCTGGACATCGCTGTGGTGGAAAACCATAACGGCGATCCCTATGCCACCGATATTTCCAATGGCAGAAACACCTATTACGGCATCACCGGATATCCCACAGCTATCTTCGACGGAGTGCGCAAGGTCGTGGGTGGCAGCAACACCCAGAGCATGTATAGCTCCTATTTGCCGCATTATACGGCCCGCAGTGCCGTCAAATCTCCCATCACTGTCAGCATCTATGGAGAGCTCGACCGTGAAAGCTATTCATTGGAGATCTGGATCGATAAACTTGCCCGCATCGTGCGTCCCAACCTGGTCTTGCATGTGGCTCTCACCGAAAGTGACATCGCCTACAGCTGGCAGGGGCAGACTGAGATGAATTTCGTGCAGCGCACTATGCTTCCCGGTTTGGAAGGCACTGCCGTGGATCTGATGAACATGACCGCAACCAGGCTGGAAGTGCCTCTGTCTTTAACGATCGGAACCGGATGGCTGACCGAGAATTGCGAATTGGTCGCCTGGGTTCAGGATCTGGATACCAAGGAAGTCATCCAGGCAAACATGGTCTGGCTGCCTGCTCTGCTTGCCCCTCCCGTGGCTAATAACGACAATGTTGCCCCCGGGATCCAAACCGCCCTCCTGGGCAACTACCCCAATCCCTTCAAGTCATCAACTGCCATCAGTTACAAGCTGGCCACCCCCGGAGAAGTGTCGATCGATATCTTTAACAGCCGCGGACAGCTGGTGCGTACACTCGAAAATGAGAGTAAGGCAGTAGGGGATTATCAGGTCAATTGGGACGGTAAAGATAATAACGGCATCCGCAGTGCCAACGGGATCTATTTCTACAAGATGAAATCAGGGTCCTACAGCGCCACGCGTAAGATGTTGATGATGAAGTGAGTTAATAGGTTAATAAGTTAATAAGTTAATGGTGACAGCGCCGGTCTTTGTGACCGGCGCTTTTTTTTATTCTTGAGTTGTCTGTGATCATACTGCTATCATACCGCTTGTTGACCGCTTGCTGACCGCTATCAAACCGCTTGCTGAAGCGATTTGATAGCGGTATGACAGGGATATGCGAGCGTTATTACAAGGATATGACCGGAACTAAATGTGCGGGCGGTCGCCGTACCGCCCAGGTTAGAGTATACTGCGTATCCCAGGATGGGCGCTACGGCGAGCGCCCGTACTCTGCTGTCGTCGCATCGGAGTGCGACACTACAAAAAAAAGCTCCCCCGTCAAGGAGAGCTTTATCTGAAATTGTGCAGTTAGTTTACTTGGCGATGTCTTTTTGGATCAGCTCCAGCACCTGGTTTTTATCCAGAGGGGTGCGGGTAGCGGAGCCTTTATCTCCATTATACCAGCTATAATAGTCATAGCTGCTACCGATGGTAAGCACTTTATCGCCGTGAGCTCTTTTGTAGACTATGGCGTTGGTTTGGAATCTGAAATGATCCAGCGGCGTAAGGGCGTCCCACATTGATTTGAGCAGGGTATAGTCTCTCTGTTCGCCGGGGATTTCCTTGGTGAAATAGTGGGATTGAGCGGTGTCGGTTGCTTCCGCATAGGCATTGATCACCTGGATCTGAGGGTCAGCAGCCCCGGCATAGGCCCAGGAGGCGGGATAGTTGTTGTTTTCCATAAAGACAGGGAAGTTGCCGTTCACTTCATCGGGCAGGGTCATGATCCCGCTGTAGGTCTTTCCGCCAACGTTTACGATCTCATAATTCACCGGTTGAGTTGTGTTGAGCTCGATCGAGGCTCCGCCATAGACTCTGCCTTCAGTGTAAGTATCATAATAGTCAAAAGTGATCATTTGATTATTCACTTTCAGGGTAGCATTGGGAGCCAAACCCTTGACCGAAAGCCAGATATCGGCAGTGGCAGGGCCAAGCTTATCGGCATTATAATCCAGATCAAACCAGAGGGAATTGGTGTATTCCCAAAGCGTGGGTGAAAATTCTTCAAAATTGGGGATGGTGGGCTTGCTTTCCTTGGAACAGGATAGCACCGATAAGGCCAGAACAGCCAGAATAACCAGCAAAAAGATACGGCTTTTCACATTAATCTCCCGATCAGGAAAGTTTAGTTTGGGTTCATATCTAATGGATACCCACTTTCCTCTTCAGGAACAGAATACAGGAATTATCTCTGCTGTCAAGCAAAATACTGATTTTCCAGGCAGATTTTTTTAAATTGAGTGATTATCTAAAGATCACAAAGTGGATCAACAACAGGCCGGTTTATCTGGAGCTCTCTCTTTCTACCCTGCATTATTTATGGTCTTAAAAAGTCAGTTTTATCATTCAAGGCATACCCCCAAAAAAGTGACATGCCATATGTATAAAGGCATGACAATGAATTAGTAAGATATAGTTTTTGTCCATCGTATTGTTCTTTTTCGTTTTCTTGAT
>JAKLEY010000050.1 GCA_022711455.1 Candidatus Cloacimonadota bacterium | reverse complement strand
AGGTGGGTCTGGGAGGCAGGCTGGATGCAACCAATCTCTGGATACCGGACGTGAGCGCGATTACCACAATCGGTTTGGATCATGTCAAGACTCTGGGTGGGACTCTGGAGCTGATCGCGGCGGAAAAAGCCGGGATCATTAAACCGGAAGTGCCTCTGGTGCTGGGAGATATTGAGGTATCACCCTTGAATGTGATCCTGGATGCGGCGCGCGTCAAGGGGGTGGAAATCTGCCGGTATGGACTCGAGTACCGGGTCGAAAATCAGCTGCTTAGCCCCTCGGGTCTGGTCTTTGATTACTCCTTTGGTGATTTTCGGCTGAAGGCTGTTCAGACCAACCTGCTGGGACAGCATCAGGCCAACAACGTGAGCACCGCGCTCACCTGCTTTCTGCTCTATCTGAACAAACTGGGGCTGAAACCCGACGCAGAGCAGATCCGCAAATCTCTGCTGCGGATCAACTGGAGGGGCAGGATGCAATTGGTGCACACATCCCCCACAGTGATCGTGGACGGAGCTCACAACGTTCAGGGGATCACGGCATTGGTGCAGAGCCTGGATCTGATCTATCCGGGGAAAAAGCCGAAATTCATCCTTTCCATCCTTGCCGATAAGAACTACAGTGAAATGATCCGGCTGATCTGTGAACACGCGTCGCTGATCTATATCGCCCAAAATGAATCCGATCGCGCTGCCACAACTGAAGAGCAAGCCCGGGAAGTTTCAAAGCACCGGACGCCTTTCAAGCTTGCTACAAGCGTCCGCGATGCCTATGAACTGGCCTTGGCAGAAGCAGAGGAAGACGATCTGATCATCGGGGGCGGCTCGCTATACACTGTAGGGGAGATTCTGAGTGCTGCCGAGAAAAAGGCTTGACACATAGAGCCATGTTGAAAACGTGGGCTCTTAAATCTATAAAAAAAGGTGGTGAGTTGATTGCCAACAGTCTTAGCTAAAGAAAATGAATCCTTTGATTTCTTGCTGAAACGCTTCAAAAAGAAATGCGAAAAAGCCGCAATTCTGTCAGACATAAAAAAGCATCAGGCTTATGAAAAGCCCAGCGTTCAAAAGAAACGCGAAAATAACGCTGCCCGGCGCAAGATGGTCAAGGCCCAGCGCAGAATGCAACGTTACATGAAATAAGCAAGGCTCTTCTTATAGAAAGCGCTTGCTTTTACCCACACAATTGATTATCAAAGCTACAGGGATTCGTCCCTGTATGCTTTTTTTAGAAGTGAATTTGTCAGGTGGAAACCTCTCCCATGACTCCGGTTTCACCTGCTGCTACAAGGAGATGACTGATGGGTATCATTGATTGGATCATTCTGGTGCTGTTCACGGTATTCCTGATAATTGGCTTAAGACGCGGTTTTGCGGGCATGGTGGTTCAGCTCTTAGGCTATTTGGCCACTTTTATATTGCTCGGGCAATACTATCCGCTCTTGCGCAATTCCCTGATCCTCAAGTATAAGTTTGATTTCACTCTATCGACGATTATTGCTATAATCCTGATCATTATTCTGATCGGTGTGATCGCAAGGCTCGTAATATTTTTCCTTGACCGGACTCTCAAGCTGATGCGGCTGAGCACGATGAACAAGTTTTTCGGAGCTCTGTTCGGTCTGTTCAATGCCCTCCTGATCGTGATGATCTTCAGCGTGCTCCTTGATTTTATTCCATCCCTGTCCAAGCCCCTCAAAGACCCTGCCAAACATCGGGTATACTACCAGATCGACCAGATCAAAAAAGAGACCTTCAACACTTTCAAGCTCAATCAGCGGCTCAAACTCCCCGGAAGTCTCAGCGCGGAAGAATCAGATTAAGTGAATTCACCCGACCGCTTTCTGGATCTTGAATTTGCCAAGATTGTGGAGCAAATCGGCAAACGGGCGCACAGTCCGCTCGGTAAAAGCCAGGCTCTGTGCTTGGCGCCTTTAGCTTCGCTTGATCTGGCGCGCGCGTCCCAGCAATTGATAGCAGAGATCCAGGCTGCCCTGAAAGAAGGGATCGAGCTCTCCTTAGCTGACCTGATCGAGATCAAGCCTCTGTTTGAAGCCTCAGCGGGCGTCTTTGGCTACGATGAGTTTTTGGTGTTATACCGCAATACTAAACTGGCCAATCTGGCAGCCTCATATCTTGAAAATGTTCCGGAGCAGAGCCGGCTCTGGAAACTTCTTCGGGGTTTGAGGAGCTATCCGGAACTCGCCAAACGCTTTGAACAGGTCTTTGACCCCGAAGGTGAGGTGATGGACAGCGCTTCCGCTGAATTGATGCGTATCCGCAGAGCTCTGCACGGGATCAGAGCCCGCATTCAGAAAACCATGCAAACCCTCATGAACGACAACCAGTATTCGGGATTTCTGCAGGACAAATTTGTCACTCAACGGGACGACCGCTACGTTCTTCCCATCAAGGAAAGCGGCAGCCCCTTTGTGCGGGGCATCGTGCAAAGCCAATCCGGAAGCGGATCCACCCTCTTCATCGAGCCGGAGGCGGTCGTGCCCATGAATAACGAGCTGCAGATGCTCAAACAGGAAGAAAAGAAAGAGATCTTCCGCATTTTTCAAAGCTACACTCAGGACTACCGGGATATTAAAACGGAAGTGATCCGCAATCAGGAGATCCTGGCAGAGCTTGATTACCGCTTCGCCACAGGAAAGCTGGCAAATGAACTGAATGCCCGGGTTCCGCAGATGTGTTCAGAACCGGTCATCAAGCTCAAAGCTGCCCGGCATCCTTTGCTGATCCTGCGTCTGGGTTCGCTCCGCGAAGTTATCCCCTTTGATCTGGACCTGGGGCAGGACTATCGTTTTCTGGTGCTGTCCGGACCCAATACCGGGGGCAAAACTGTGCTCATGAAAGCCGTGGGACTGCTGGTTCTGATAGCAAATGCAGGGCTGCCCATCCCCGCTGAGGAGAATAGCCGGATCGGTCAATTCAGCAGCGTCTTTGCGGATATCGGAGACGAACAATCCATTGAAAGCGCGCTTTCCACCTTCTCTTCCCACCTGGACAAGATCAACCGGATGCTTAAGGAATGCGACGAAGCCTCTCTGCTGCTCATAGATGAGATCGGTGCCGCCACCGATCCTGAGCAGGGCTCCGCCTTGGCTCAAGCCATGATGGAACGCTTTAACGGGATCGGCTGCCGGGGGATCGTCACCACGCACTACACAGCCTTGAAGGTCTTTGCCGAGCGCGCGGAGAACTGCGTTAATGCTTCCATGCAGTTCGATCTGAAGAGCCTGCATCCCACCTACAGATTTGAGATCGGCTTCCCCGGAGATAGCTTTGCAATCGAGGTTGCGGCCTCCCGAGGTGTGGAGCATGACCTCATCGAACGTGCACGCAGCCTGGCCGGATCGCAGAATATCCAGTTCACCGAACTCCTCAAGAAAATGGAGAGCGAAAAGAAAGCTCTGGCTCGGGAACACTATGAATATGAACTGAAAAACCGTAACCTGAGCGCGAGGATCAAAGAGCTGGAGGCCAGGGACGAAATTCTGGAAGCAGAACTCAAGGCACGCAAACAGAGCTTTCTCAAGGATCTGCAGCGTGAATTGATCGCCCAGCAAAAGATCTATATGAAGGAGCTGGAAGAGCTGCGCAAGCTGGATAAAGAAGATCGTAAAGCGCATTCGGAACGCAAATTGCATGAGATAAATGTCAAGAACCGTGAGCTCACTGATAGCATTAAAACTGCCGTGACCGGAGACCGGAACAAGCTCTTTGAACCCAAGGCAGGGGATCGGGTCTGGCTGGCGAATTTTGAAGCAGATGCTACTGTGATCGAGATCAGAGGCGAGGAAGCCGTGGTCGATATGAACGGGATCAGCTTCAAGACCGGTCTGGACAGCCTCTTTGAATCCGGAAGCAAAGCAGAGCCCAAGCCGGTGGTCAGGGGCTCAAATTCGAAAGTGAGCGGAGCAGTCAAGAGCGAGCTTAAACTGCTGGGGCTCACCTTTGATGAAGCGCGGCCTCTGCTGGACGAATTCATAGACGATGCCGCCTTTGCCGGCCTGCACTCGCTCAGGATCGTTCACGGAAAAGGAACAGGAGCGCTGCGCGCAAAGGTGCGGGCTTACCTGCACAAAAAGAAACAGGTGATCAGCATAGATACGCCGCCCATGAACGAAGGCGGCAGTGGAGTTACTTTAGTAAAGATCTGATGGAAAACAGCCTCATAGACCAGATCAGGAATGCCAATAATATTGTGGATGTAGTCGGTGGCTACATCCCGCTCAAACACGTCGGCACCAATTACCGCGGGCTTTGTCCGTTTCACAAGGATTCCAATCCCTCGCTCTATGTCTCTGAGCCCAAGCAGATCTACAAGTGTTTTGCCTGTGGTAAGGCCGGAAACGTCTTTGGCTTTGTGCAGGATTTTGAGCATCTCAGCTTTATGGAAGCGGTCAAGAAGCTGGCTGCCAGAGCCGGGATCACCGTTCCGGAGCGGGATCAGACCCGCACGGTCAGCACCAAACGTGAACAGCTCCTGACGATCTACCAATCTGCCCGGGCTTTCTATTCCGAAAATCTGTTCAAATTTGGCAAGAGCGTATTGGGCTATCTGGAAGACCGTAACCTCAAGCAGGATACCGCCCGCATTCTGGAGCTGGGCTATGCCTTAAACAGCGAAAAAGGCCTGCTCAACCATCTGCTGAAGGAAGGCTATGGGGTTGCTCTGCTGAAGGATTCCGGGCTCTTTGGCAACTATAGCGGCAATCTTCAGGATCTGTTTCGGGAACGCCTGATCTTCCCTATCCACAACAGTCAGGGGGAGGTCGTAGCCTTTGGTGGCAGGGTCATGGATCCTAAAGCACCAGGGGGGAAGTATATCAATTCTCCCGGCACCGAGCTTTACACCAAGGGGAATGAGCTTTATGGCCTGTTCAAAACCAAATACGAGATCTCCAAGGCCAAGTCAGTTCTGATCTGCGAAGGCTATTTTGATTTCCTGAGGCTCTACGAAAGCGGATTTACAAATAGCGTGGCGTCCCTTGGCACCGCTCTCACCGAGGAGCAGATTCATCTGGCAGCTCGTTTTACCAAGAACATATACATGCTTTATGATGGTGATCTCAGTGGGATCAAAGCGGCTGTGCGGGGTGGTTTGCTCTGCCTCTCCAGAGGCCTGGAGGTCAATGTCGTCTGCCTCCCCGATGGTGAGGATCCGGATACCTTTATCCTCAAGCAAGGCAAAGAGGCGATGCAAAACCTGATCGCGGAAGCTCCGCTGCTCACGGAATTCATGGCAAAATCCAATAGCCTGGAGAGCAGCGTCAGTGAACGCATCGATCAGCTATTAGATGCCATTCGTCTGCTCAAGGATCCCGTGGCACGGGAACTGATGGTGCGGGATGTATCCGAGGCGTTCGGTATCACCGAGCAGGCTCTCAATTCCAAGCTGCGCCGCAGTTCTACCCCGGTCTATCAGGAAAATAAAGAGGCTCCGGCTCCGATCCGTTTGAATGAATTTCAAGACGAAAGGCATGTCCTGATTCTGGGCTTAAAAGACAGAGAATCGTATAATTTACTTGCCACAGAGCTCGACGAGGCTTATTTTAACAATAAGCTGTACAAAGCGATTTACCAATATCTGGTGAGTCACGCCCACGCGGAGGATATGGACCAGCCCTCCACCTTACTCGATAACATAGAAAATAAAGATATAAAAGAAAGCTTAGCTGAGCTTCTGTTTGAGGATTTGCAAAGCATGCGGTTTCAAGATGCCTTGGCACAGGTGAAGATCCGTAAGATCCAGCGTGATTTGGACGATCTGGACCGGATGATAAAAACTGAGCCGCAAAATTTGGAACTCCTCAAACAGAAAGAACGCCTTTCTCAAATGTATCGCACGATGACCAAAAAGGTCGTGAACAAGGTTCGCGTGTAGCGGGCACATTTGAAGGAGCATGGATGATTACATATAATGAATGTTTGAAAAAGCTGGTCGAACTTGGCAAGGAGACCGGCTATATTACATTCAAACAGATCAATGAGATTTTGCCCAGTAATCCCCTCTTTTTGGATAAAGTGGATGACATCATCTTTGACCTCGGTCAGGATGGCATAGAGATCATCGACGAAACCGAAAAACGGGTTACCAAAGGCGGGGCGGCCATCCGCAAACCCACTGCCCCCAAGAAATTCAAGACCAAGCGTTACTACGATGACCCTGTGCGCATGTACCTGAGAGAAATGGGCAGAGTTCCGCTGCTCGATCGCGAAGGCGAAGTCCGCGTGGCCAAAAAGATCGAGATCTATCAGAAGATGATCAATCAAAACGTCTTCAAAAGCGGCAGCACTCTGCGCGAGATGTATAACTTCCTGCATCGCTACCGTGAACGCCGTGTGCGTCTGGACCAGATCTTCAAGGTCGATCTTGGCACCTGGATCGATAAAAACCAGGATGTCAAGATCATCGATAAATTCAAAGAGATCCTCAAAACCAACGAGGCTACACTCGAGAAGATCGGCACCATTCTGGATAATTGTGATTTTGACGACACCGGCACTGCCAACCGTCAGGAAGAGATCGACGACCTGCGCCAGCAGATCATAGACACCTTCTTTATTCTGGGTTATAATGACAAGCTGATCAAACGCATGGTCTACCGCATCCGCAGCTTAGTGGAACGCATTGAGGAATCCTATAACAGCATCACCGATCTCACCCGCATCAAACGCTATACCATCGATGAGATCTGCACTTACGGACGCCGTGCCCGCAAGAGCGATGAGGACTTTGCCGAAGTTAAGGCCGAGACCAATATCGACCCCAACATCTTTGTGGAGACACTGCGCAAGATCAAAAACGCCCGGCGTAAGATCCGCCGCGTGGAGCTGGAAACCAAAATGACCGGGAACGAACTGGTCTTCCTCCTGCGGGAGATCGACCGCGCGGAACGCAATAAAGACAAGGCTCAGAACGAGATGATCGAAGCCAATGTGCGGCTCGTGATCTCCATTGCCAAGCGCTATAACAACCGCGGTCTCGAATTCCTCGATCTGATCCAGGAAGGCAACACCGGGCTGATGCGCGCCGTGGAAAAATACGACTATCGCAAAGGCTATAAATTCTCCACCTATGCCACCTGGTGGATCCGGCAGGCCATCACACGTGCCATTGCCGACCAAGCTCGCACCATTCGCATTCCTGTCCACATGATCGAATCCATCAACAAGATCAACCGCACCAGCCGGCGCCTGATGCAGAAGCTGGGACGCGATCCCTATCCGGAAGAGATTTCTGAGGTGCTGGACATGCCGGTGGAAAAGATCAAAAACGTGCTTTCCATCTCCAAGGAACCTGTTTCACTGGACAAACCGATCGGGCACGACAGCGAAGACAGCATCCTGGGAGACTTCATTGAAGACCGCACCATCATTTCTCCGGAACGGATGGCAGAGCGCAGTCTGCTCAAAAAGCAAGTGGATGAAGTGCTCAAAACCCTCACCACCAGAGAGGAACGGGTGATCCGGCTCCGCTTTGGGATAGACGATGGTTATCACCGCACCCTCGAGGAAGTGGGAAACATCTTCCAGGTGACCCGTGAACGCATCCGCCAGATCGAGGATAAAGCCCTCAAGAAACTGCGTCATCCCTCCCGCGCTGCTGTTCTGCAGCAGTTCATGGATAATTTCCACGTCAAGTAACATGGCTTTCATGCTGTTGTGAGGGCGGGTTTTAACCCGCCCTCTCACACGAGATATATTCGAGGAAGAAATGCTTGATTTAGACGAGATCATCTCAACCTTAGCTCAACACAAAGTTCGTTTGCGAACCGAATACTGCGTGAACAGAATTGGAGTGTTTGGCTCCTATGCCCGAGGAGATCAGACAGCGCAGAGTGATATAGACTTCATAGTTGATTTCTACGCTGATTGCAGCGATTTCTTTGATACCAAATACAGGCTCAAAAGCTTCTTGACTGAACTCTTTCATAAACGAGTAGACCTTGCCAATCACGAAGCCATTAAGCCTTATGTCATGGAAGAGATATCAAGAGAGATCAAGTATGCATGAGGACAAGCTCTGCTTATTAGGTATATTAGAGTCCATCGAGCGCATTGAGAACTACACTCGGCATACATATGGATACGAGCAGTTTTATCAGGATCAGAAGACGATGGATGCCTGCTTGATGCACTTAGTAAACATAGGGGAAATGGCTTCCAGGCTTTCTGACGAGATACTATCTGATGAGAGCCTCATCAATTGGCACAAAATCAGAGGCTTGCGTAATATTATAGCTCACGACTATTTTGGGATAGATTATCGGGAGATTTGGTCTGTTCTAAGCATCCATATCCCTGTTTTGAAAAGAGTTATAATGGACAAATTGCACTGAGGACATTAGTCCCAGTGAGAAAATGAACAAGACTATTCTCAAATTCGACTCCGGATTACTTCCACCCCCGATCCGCCTTTTTAACAGGCTGCAACGATCTTCCAAAGCAGCTGTTACAAGGTTGCTCGCACCCCTTTTTTGAAGACTGCCCACCTGAGCGCTTATCTGCCGCGTTTGGAGCTCCGCCTGTTGCCAGTGGTTTTTTAAAGAATATAGAGGGTCAAAAACCATAGACTGATTCAGACCGACAGGATCACAAGAATTAATCATTGACAAGTTTGCCTGAAAGCATTTATTATGCAAAACAGAATATTTGATTGCAGCTGCCTATTGCCGGATCAATGCTTTGTGGTCATCAAGCAGCCGCCCGAAAGGAGAATATCGTGAAATACTTTGTGTTCTTGTTTTGTCTATTAGCCAGTGTCGGCCTCAGCGCCGTGACCCTGCTTTCCGAGAGCTTTAACTCTGCTCTGCCTGTGGGATGGTCACAAACCGGATCCGCAAGCACGCACTGGTTTTACGACCCCACAGCCTACGCAGGAGGTACGGCAGGGGAAGCAGATTTCTACTTTTCACCCTCTGAGACTGGCACATTCAAGCTGATCACTTCTGCTTTCACCACTCAAAGAGCCCATGATATGTCACTCACTTTCAAGCAAAAGGTGGACTGGTACCAATCAACATTTAGCTTGTCCGTCCAAATCTCCACAGATCTGAATACTTGGAACACTGTCTGGACAATCAACCCCACGGCAGATATTCCACCCCAGACAGTGAACATAACCATACCTTGGAACTGGGGTAATTCCGCCACCACCTATCTGGCATTCGTGTTCACAGGCAACACCTACAACATCAACAACTGGTTAATTGACGACGTACTTCTCACTCATACCAACACTTTAGGCATCGGAACCTGGTTGATGGCGGATTATAATGTGGCTGGAAATCTGATCATTCCGGATACATACACGCTCAATCTGCAGCCCGGCGTAAAACTGTTCATGACGGATAACGCTGTGGTGGACGTCAATGGCTGCCTCAGAGCCATCGGTATCGGAACGAATAAGATAGTTTTCAGTTCGCAGAGTGGAACCAACACCTGGGGCGGCATCGATATCGAGAACGTAACAGCTGCGAACGATTCCACCATCCTGGAGTGGTGCGAGATCACAAAAAGTATGGATGGAGCGGTGGAAATTCTGAACACAGATAAAATCCGCATCCAATCCTGCCAGATCTATTCCAATACGACTACCGGCAGAGGTGGCGGAGTCTATGGCAGCAGCTCAGATGCGATCATCAGATCCTGCTTCTTCAATAACAATAGCGCCTTACAGGGAGGCGGAGCTATTGATTTCTACAACAGTATTCCGGTCATTTTCTCAAACCGCCTTCTTCAAAACAACCTGACCGGAGCAAATACCCACGGTATCCTCTCACTGAGATACTGCAACGTCAGCAACGTGTCCTATAACTATTTCTACAATAATGGCAGTTCCACCGGACAGTCAACGGTATATCTAAGCTATTGCTACGGATTCATCAGGAACCTGCTGCTGGTGAACAATGCCTATTCCGGGATTTATGTTACCGGAACATCAGGAGTGGTTCAGATCGACCACTGCACGATCGCCTACAACGATAATTCCGCCGTGATCGCCTACTCTCCGGTTCAAATCACCAATTCCATACTCTACAGCAATGCCGGGATCGACTTTGCAAATTTTGGCAATCCAGCTCTGGCCTACATCAGATTCTGTGACGTTTGGGGAGGCAATTCTGCAATCAACGGAGTGCAAACATCAAACATCCAAAACATCATTTCTGCCGATCCCCTGTTCAAGGATCCTCCGGATGGCAGTGGAAACGGATTCTATGCCTATGATTCAAATTTTACGCTTCAAGACCTCTCGCCCTGCATCGATGCGGGAGATTACACGAGCGGTGAGTATGACGCTGATTTCAGTGCACCTGATCTCGGAGTTTATCCCAGACGCCTGAAACCCGCGATCTATAGCGCTGCAGACGTCACGCCCGATCAGGGGCATCAGATCGACCTGCGCTGGTATCCCAATGATAAAGATGTTTCCTGGGATCCCGCAGCCTGGTATCATGTCTTCCGCTGGTCGGACGGACGTGCCTCCTCGGACGCCGTGTTTGTGACAGATCCCAGAGAGATAACAGCCGATCTGATAAGCTCAAATTCCAAGATCTGCTGGGTTCACAACGAACGCATCCTCACCTATCTGGGCCAGGTCAAAGCCATGAACCGCACTGCCTACAGCCTGATCGTGCCCACGCTTCAGGACGCTTCAGCCACTGATCTGCATGAGGAAGTCTTTGTGGTTACCTACTTTGACAATGTCTACTTTTGGGATTCGATCGGGATGAGTGGTCATTCCGTAGATAACATCCCTCCCATGGCACCACGGAATGCAATGCTTAGCAGACTGACTCCCAATAGCTTAGAGCTGGATTGGGAGGAAGTGACCGAAGGGACCTGGGAAGGAAACAGCTACCCGGAGATCAACCCGATCAGCTATAAAGTCTATGCTTCCGACAATCCTGATTTTGTGCCGGGTCCGGCCACTTTCCTGATGGAAACTGATGAATTGAGTGCCGTTTTCAACGATCTGAGCGCTACCAGAAGGTTCTTCAGGATCATAGCCACTGATTCGGAATAGACCCGAAACCGGTTGCTTTTAACAAACCGCTTGCCGTAAAGGCAGCATCGCATAACTTATTGAGTATCAGACCTGCAAATAAGGCAAAAGGAGAAAAGTATGAAAGCCTTTTCAGTCATTTTTCGTCTTATGATAGTGTTCAGTCTCTTGATCACTGCTGCCTGCTCCAAACCCAAGATCGAGCCGGTGGAGACTCCTCCTGATGTAAAGATCCTGGCTGCTGATCTGCGGGCAAATCTAAGCCAGATCGATACCACCATGGCTGGCAGGATAGCCGCGTTTAAAGGGAGTTTTGGAAATGAAACCGAGATCAGGATCCTCTTGACAGAGACCCTGAACGCCCATCCTGCCATCCTGAGCTCGTGCTATATCGATCCCAAGGGCATCCTGAAATATCTGGAACCGGCAAAATTTAAGGATTCTGAAGGGGCGGACATCAGCCAGCAGGCCCATACGATCGCTATAATGAAAGATCCCAAACCCTTGCTCAGCGCCCCTTTCAAGGCTGTGGAAGGCTTTGCGACGGTAGTGATCGCGCATCCGCTCTTTGATGCCAATAAGAGATTCATGGGTTCACTGAATCTTACTCTGGACACCTCAGCCCTGCCGCAGCTCGTTTTGAACAAGAACAAGGTTCCTTCGAACTACGAGCTCTGGGCCATGGAAACTGATGGCATAACCGTGTGTGATCAGGATAAAGCCGAGATCGGATTGAATATCTTCACTGATCCGGTCTATCAGCCCTATGAATCATTGCGCATATTGGCAAAAACCATTGCAGCCCAGACCAGCGGGGAAGGGCAATACAGCTTCAAAGCCGCAGGTTCGGAGACCGTGGCTCAGAAGCATGCCACCTGGGATACGATCGAACTGCATGGCAAGATCTGGAGAGTGGTGCTGGTCAGCAAGTAAGATAGGCTTCAGAGCTTGTGAAAAAATCATTCATTGGGTTTTTTAAGTCCCGGCGGGACGCCATTTTAGATATCTTGCGTGCACACTCAGAAATATTTGCAGAGTCCCATCGGGACGGCATATTTGATGTTTAAATATATTTGATTTATGCACGTTGTGATTATCTAAAATGACGTCCCTGTGGGACTCAATTTGTTTTTGTGTTCTCTAATACTATCTAAAATGTCGTCCCGGGACTCAAATAGCCATTATTTTCACATGCTCTAAAAGCTATGTAGCGGTTTGCGAGGCTCAAGCCTCGGATACAACAGCTTAAAAGCTACGTTACTCTTGATCATCCCCCTGTCATATCGGTATCATACCGCTATCTAACCGCTTTCAAACCGCTTCGGATAGGGGGATGAGAGCGTTATGAGAGGGTTATGAGAGCGTTATTACTGCAGAAAGGCCAAAGGCAGGATATGAAAAGGCCGCGGATTTCCACGGCCTTATGCACATGTTAAATTATTAGCGGACTATTTCTTGGGTTCGTAGCTCAGCAAACGGTAGACCAGGCCTCCACCGATTCCACCGATGATGGGGAAGACCCAGAAGATCCAGAGCTGACTGACGAAATTTCCTCCCGCCAGGAAGGCTACAGCCGTGCTGCGCGCGGGGTTGACTGAGGTGTTGGTGAC
>JAKLEY010000005.1 GCA_022711455.1 Candidatus Cloacimonadota bacterium | reverse complement strand
GAAATAGCCGTATTTATGCTTTACGGAAGCGCCCAGGCTGAGGATGTGCTGGGTGTTTGATTTCACCACTGCCACGCTTTGCACTCCGTCCCAGGCATCGCTGGAATCCACGCTGGCAGCATAGAAGGGAATGTTATACTCACCCTTGAACACTTCAGGGGAATAGAGATAGCCCAGGCGATAGCGGATGCTCTTGTGCTCCAGTTCATATCCGGCTTTGACCCGTAAGCGATCCGAAAAGCCGGCATGCACCGCGCTGAATTGCTCATAATCCAAATCCAGCATAAGATTTGAATTGCCATGCCGGACCAGAGTTCCAAGCCCCACTTTCAGGGGTAAAAGACTGTCATAACTCACGTATTTCAGATCCCAATCCATATTTGTGGGAGGAGTGAGGGTGAGCCCGATGGCTCCGCGGTCGCTCTCATAAAGGATCCCCGGCTCTACGCGCAGCACATATTTGTGATCATCTATACGCTCAAAGGTCTGCATCACTGGCAGATCGTCCTGATAGTGGATCTGATTGTGCAGAGAGAGCCCCAAATGCAGATTTGAGACGTGATAGCCCAGATTTGCCGTGAACTGATGTAAATAGTATTTGGGAAAGCGGTCGATGCTGTAGGTATTGTTGAACAGAGGAATGCTGTATCCTGCCAGATAAAGAGCTTTGGGCTGGCTATAGATCACAGATCCGCTCAGTTTTGAAGCCAGTTTGCCACCAATTGCAAAGAGGCCGAAGGGGATGGGAGAACTGAAGCTGGTGTTGGAAGAAAAGCCCGAAACCTTGACCGGAGGCTTGATCACAGCTTCGACAGCCATGGAGGCTTTTTCCGGATCGTAGGCCGCAGGGTTGATCAGGACGTTTTCCACACCACCCATAAAGGCTATCCCGGCTCCGGCTCTGCCTGCTGAAACAGCGCTCAGATAGCTGTGCGCGTAGCTGTCATAAAAAGGATTGATAAACTGGGGATAAGGGATGTCGATGCTGTCCGGACCGGCTTGCGCGAAAGCGTATCCCAGCAACATGACTGAGAAGAGCAAGAGCATTGTTTTTTTCATAAGTATTCCTTGTATCAGGATTTTATGGCTATAGTCTGGCTTCTATCCGGCCCAACTGAAACCAGCTCGAGCGGACGCTCCACCAGGTCCTGGATCACTTCTAAATAGTCCCTGGCTGCTTTAGGCAGTTTGTTCAGTTTGCGGCAGTCGCTGAGATCGGCGTCCCAACCCGGCAGGCTAAGATATTCCGGAACAACCGCTTGCAGTTCCATGGGATGAGAAGGGAAGGCAGTCAGTTTGCGCTCACCGATCCAGTATCCGGTGCAGATTTTCAGCTCCGGAAGACCGGAAAGCACATCTAACAAAGTAACCGCGATCGAATCCAATCCGTTGATCCGGGCGGTGTAGGCTGCTGCAAAGGCATCAAACCAACCGATCCTGCGTGGTCTTCCGGTGGTGGAGCCAAATTCGTTACCCTGAATGCGGATCCTGTCTCCTGTGGCATCAAAGAGTTCCGTGGGGAAGGGACCCTCTCCGACCCGGGTGCTGTAGGCTTTGTAGACTCCCAGGATTTTATTGATCATGCGGGGAGGAATGCCGCAGCCGGTACAGATCCCACCCGAGATTGTATTTGATGAAGTGACATAGGGATAGGTGCCAAAACTGACGTCCAGCAGGCTGCCCTGGGCCCCTTCAAAGAGGATGTATTTATCTTCCAGATAAGCTTCCTGGAGCAAGTTGTCAGCCTTGCAGATAAAGGGCTCGAGCCGGGTTTTGATCTGCAGCAGCTTCTGCACAAGAGCGGGATCAAGCTCACGTTTGTGATGTTTGTAAAGTGCTTCCAGGCGTGAAGATAGCCAATCCGGATAGAGCAGATCTGCCATCCGCAGTCCCACCCGGGCAGTGTGATCAGCATAAGCGGGACCTATTCCACGCTGCGTGGTTCCGATCTTGTTGGCTCCCAAACCCGCTTCCGCGCTGCTGTCCAGCTCCTGATGCAAGGGTAAAACCAAGCCCGCGCGTTCATCGATGAAAAGCCTGCCCTCAAACTGAATGCCAAGCTTCGTGAGCGCGTCCATTTCGTTTAGCAGAGAGACCGGATCGATCACCACACCTGCAGCGATCACGCATTTGGAATTTGGATATAAAATCCCGGAAGGAACCGAATGGAAAACGTATTTCTGCCCGGCGTGATGAATGGTGTGCCCGGCATTGGAACCACCCTGAAACCTTACCACGTAATCCGCCAGACCACCCAAATAGTCCACGACTTTGGCCTTGGCTTCATCACCCCACATGCATCCTAAAACTGCCAGTGTGCTCATTTCTCACTCCATTATTATTGTTTCCTCATCTTATTTTGTTTCTCCATTCTGTCAAGGTTTTTGTCGGGGGTGGGGGATTTGGAAACGGAGATTCTTACCTATTCACATCCGATAAATGTTTGTTATTTCCCATAGGTTTGTAGCTGTTATAACTCATTATTTCTCTTGGGTTTTGTAATTTGGGAGATTTGCTTCACTTCCTGCAGGGCTTCCACAAAGTGTTTTTCTGCTGCAGTTGGCTGTGAAAGCTGTTCCTGATGCCATTTCTCATATTCCTGTCCGGTTTTGCGGATCGCATCTTCATGAGCAATTGAGCCTGCATGTTCCAGAATATCCCTGCCGCTGAGCTTCAGAAACTCATCCAGCTTTGAGATACAATACCTTGCGCCAGAAGACCTTTTCCGAGGAACGGATATCCCTGATGCGAGCCAGAAGTTCATCAAAATAGGAGCCTCCTCCGGCTTGTTTGAACAGCTCATCGTTCAGGGTGAAACCCTTGATCAGGTATTCTTTGAGACGTTCTGTGGCCCAGATGCGGAACCGTGTAGCGATACGGGACTTGATCCGATATCCAACACTTATCACCATGTCAAGATTGTAGTGCATGGTATGATAGCTTTTACCATCGGAGGCAGTTATTAAGAAATCCTTAATAACTGCATTCGGCTCCAGCTCACCCTCTGTGAGGATGTTACGGATATGGATATTGATGTTGGCAACCGTGGTCTGATACAGCTCTGCCAGTTGTTTTTGGCTTAACCAGATAGTTTCATCCAAGAGTTTGGTTTCGATCTTGATTCTACCATCCTAAGTGGTATAGATCAGGAAAGTGGGTTGCGCTTGAATTAGCTTTTTTTTCATATTCCCTCCTTTTTTAGATCAATCTTCAGCAGGATCGGCATCCTGCTCTACCTGATAAAGTTGGTCGCGGTCCATTCTTCCCGCGCCGGTAGGGGGATCGTGCTTTTGGCATGATCGATGCATTTGAGCAGCCAGGCCATGTTTCGGGCAAGGGTTCGCATGATCTGCAGGCCTTCGAGATCCTGTTTCACCTCTTCGGGAGCCGTGCCGTGGGTCATATTCCAATATTGGGAGGAAACCACGGGCATTCCGGAGATCGTGAAATATTTGTTCAGCTGGTCAAAGGCTGCTGTGGAACCGCCCCTGCGGCAATTGACGATCCCGGCTGCGGGTTTGAGATTGTATTTGTGGGATTTCAGGAAGAAGAGCCGATCCAGAAAGGCCTTCAAAGAGCCGTTGATCGAGGCGTAGTATACCGGACTGCCGATGATCAGACCATCCGCGGCAGCAGCGAGATCGATGCATTCGTTCACAGGGTCCGCCTTGAAGACACAATAGCCGGTTTCCATGCAGGCAAAGCAAGCCTGGCAACCAATGATGGGTTTGCTGCCAATGTGAAAGATCTGGGTCTCGATCTCCTGTTTGTTGAGTTCCTGGGCGATCTCGGTTAAAGATGTAAACACGCAGCCCTGTGCGTGCGGACTGCCGTTGATCAATAAAACTTTCATTTTCCGCTCCCTTGGCTGTGCCGGATCATGCTGTCCGGCAGAGCTGAGAGCAAGTTTTTGGGAGGCGGGAGCAGCAGTCAACAAAAATCGGGAAGACCTTGCTTGTGATCAGAGTGCCGTCCCCTCCCTGTCATGCCTGTATCATATCAGTTCCGCAAGCGGTTTGAAAGCGGTTTGAAAGCGACATGCAAGCGGTTAGACAGGGATATGATCAGAAGGGGTGCAGGGGTGAAGGGGTGCAGGGGTGAAGTGTAGCGGCGCTCTCCTGAAGCGCTATTTGGGAGGGGTGAAGGGGTGAAGGGGTGTAGGGGTGTAGTGTAGCGGCGCTCTCCTGAAGCGCCGTTGTTGAAAAGGGGTGCAGGGGTGCAGGGGTTTAGTCATATGAATATAGGGTGCATCGCGCGAACCCCGGAAATGGTACAGAGTGTTGACCATTCCGGGATATGGGCATTAAGAGAATAAGAAACCCGTCATTCCAGCGGAGGCTGGAAACCAGATTTTAATAAGTTATTGGGGTGCAGTTAGCTGGATTCCTGCCTCCGCAGGAATGACGGTTGACATTAGCCGGGAAAAATGAGACTCACACTTGGTCAAAAGTCTGAACCTCCGGAGGGGGTGAGAACTTTATAGCCTGGGGTGAAGCGGGAGCGGAACCCCGGGTTGTGGAGTGCATATTTACCACAGAACCCCGGACGGGGTGACACCATATGAAAGACCCGGTGTCGCCCTTCCAGGGCTTCTGATCGTTTATGGCAATGTCCCCGGGGTTCCGCTAAAGCTCCACCCCCGGGCTATGAGGGTGGTACCCCTGCCGGGGTTAGGGCTGTTTACCGTAACATAGCTTTCAAGCTGTTGTACCCGAGGCTTGAGCCTCGGAGAATCGATAAACAAGCTCAAGCAAACATTAAGTTCGGATCGGAGTCCGAACCTACAATGACATACCTTATATTTAGTTCGGATCAGAGTCCGAACCTACAATGACATACCTTATATTTAGTTCGGATCGGAATCCGAACCTACAATGACATACCTTGTATTTAGTTCGGATCAGAATCCGAACCTACGGTTTAATTCATAATTTTTGATTCTAAAAGCTGTCGACCGCCTTCACCTGATAGAATTTGCGGGCTGAAACAGCTCCGCCGGTATCGTTGTATCCTGCTGTGGGACAGCTGACCGGGCTTCCGAAACTGCCATAGGGATCATCCGCGGAGTAAAGCAGATAGCTATCCGCGCCGGGGATGGCTTCCCAGGAGAGGATCAGATCGGATCCGTTCACAGAGGCGTTTAACCATGAAGGTGTTCTGGGCAACGCATCCGGAAGCACGTAGAAGCGTTGATCTCGCTCAGGGTGCTGTGCCCCTGAGTGTCGGATGCCACCACCTGCCAGTAGTAAAGGGTTCCCGGCACGCAAAAATCCGAATAGACCTGCGGGGCAGTGGCGCCCAGACCTGAAGCGTTCTCGAAACCGGCTGAGATATCCACCAAAACGTTGTAGGTGACAGTATCTCCGGGATCCGGGTCGAGGGCAGCCTGCCAGGTGAGCAGATTGCTGGTGTAGGGCAGATTTGCATCCTGCAAGGGTGAAAGCAGACTAAAGGCAGCGGGCGCTTCCGGAACTGCCACGTCGAAATAAAGATAGGGCTGACTGCAGAAGGTGTTTTGGCCCTGACTGTCATAAGCCGTTACCCGCCAGTAATATCTGCTGTCATCAGCCAGATTTCCGGGAGGGACGCTGAAGATGGAAGCAGGGATCCCACTGAAGGCCCAGCCTCCGGTGCTGAAGGAAGGAGAGATATTGAGCTCCAGAGTGTAGGTGACGACGTCCCCGGGAGTGGGATCGACGGCGTCCTCCCAATCCAGCAGCGGGCTGAGGGTGCTCAGCACCACTCCATTAGCGGGGCTGAGCAGGGCAAACAATCCTGGTGCCGCACCGATCGGACTGTCCCGATACGGATCGTAATCCACATAATTTGAAACTCCGTCTCCCAGAGGACCATTGGGCCCGGCAGGGTCTCCCCACCAGTTATACTCAGCGTTTATGGTGATACTGACAGTGCTGTTGCTCACTCCCACCCCGGTGTTATCCGTGAAGGAATTGGCATTTCCGAGGCTGCCTCCGATCAGGGGGTTGGAGGAGCTGACGCAGGAGATACCGGTCTCATTGCCGTAGATATGGTTGCGCCAGATATTGGGACAGGAATTTGCGCCATTCAATTTGATTCCCACCGTGCTGTTGCGGATCACGCAATCGAAGATTTCGGCAAGAGGAGAATTGAGCACGTAGACGCTTCCGTTCGCGCCCCCGTGTTCAATGGTGCAATAGCGCAGATAGGAGCCCGGGACCAGATAGATGAGGAAGTTGATTCCGCTCCAGCCCCCGGCAGTATTGTTCAGAGCTGAGAAGTAAGCTCCGGTGGCATGGAGTCCGCCCTGATTAACGGTACTGCCGGAGTAGCCGACACTTAAGTGCGTGCCGGTTTGAAACAGCAGGTGCAAACCGGAGTTGATGGTGAGAATAGGATAGGGATTACCATAGACATAAATCGGAGAATTCACTTCCACAGGGATCCCGGGGTTGTTCCAGGTGCTGCTGTTGCTCAGAACACCCCCGCTGATCAGGATGCGATCAGGATTGTTCCCGCTGAAGCTGTTCCCGCTCCCGCTCACAAAGGAAAAAGCTTCCGCGGTGGTCTTGATGGGATATCCTCCGTTGTTTTGGAACGAACAGTTTTCGACCCGGAAATGAGAGCTGGTGCCCCCTCCGACCCCGTGCCCGGGATTATTGCGGAAAGTGCAAGCGTTGAAAGCGGGGGAGGAGTTGTTGCACCAGGCTGCCGTGCTATAAGTGCCGTTTCGGCAGTACTCGATGACACAATCGGTCAGGATAGTGTTTGCGTCATCCATATAGTTCTGGAAGATCAAGCCAAATGGAACCGCCACAGAGCTGCTCCTGGTGAAAGTGACACCCGTTGCACGCAGAGCTCCTGAATTTACATTGGAGCCCGAGTAGCCGATCAAGATCCCTTCCTGATTATTCATCATCACGATCGTGCCGGGTAGAATGGTCAGCCGGGGCGCGGTGCTGGCATAGATGTTCACCGATCCGGTGAGCAGATAGGGGATGCCCGGATTGCGCCAGGTGCAATCTATATCAATAACCACGGGATTGAGTTCCACCATATCCATGGCATTGCCCGTCATGATATTATTGGCTTGCACATAATGCGCGCCTTTGGCATCGACCGCAAGGGGATAGGAGCCGCAGGCAGTGATCACATTGGCAGAGATGTTTGCGTGTTTTCCGGTACTGATGTTTATTCCACGGGACAGGTTGTTTTGGATCAGACATCCTGTGACCGTGGTGGAATTGTTGGCAATGGTCACAGCTCCCATGCCTCCCGCGCCGGCATCGCTGATCTGACACGCGGAGAGGAGGTTCGAGCCTGTGTAAGTGCTGAAATACAGACCATCCCAGCTTCCTGGCCCCGAAACCGCTCCTCTGAAAATGGCTCCGGTGGCAACAAGCGCACCTGAGGAAGCTGTGGAACCAGTATAGCCGATCGTAAGGCGGACCGCGGGATTGAATTCCATCACCACTCCGGGGGGCAGCGTGAGGGTGCAAAGCCCTGAAACATATATGGATAGATTTCCTCCCACGCGAATCGGAACGCTTTGAGGAATCCAGGTGCAAGTGACGCTGATCACTCCCGTGGGGCAAAAGATCCAGTTATCGGTGTTGAAGGTATACTGATTGCCGGCGCCCAGCTTCCTGATATCATTGGCCTGGAGGTATACTGCTTTGCTGCAGCCTGTAATGGTGTTTCCGCTCCACGAAAACACCGCGCCCGTGGCTCCATAAAGTCCATAGGTGTTGCAATTCTGAATAGTGCAGCCGCTGACCTCGGTCATATTGTTGCCCCGGATGTAGAAAGCTGCTGTGCCGGCGGAACTGACGTCCATAACCTGACAATTCTCAAAAACAGACGCGGAATTATAGGGTTGCACTTCGATCCCGCCCCATCCGCTTGCAGGGTTGACGGCTCCAAAGCTCACAGTGTTCGCGCGGATACAACCGGTGATACCGGAGGATGAACTGTAGCCGACATAGAGCTTCTTTCCAAGGCGGAAAAGTAATTCCACCCCTTCACTCAAGACCAGTGGACTGCTGTTTGTATAGAGGTATTGGTTGTCATCGAGTTCATAGGGAATTCCGTGGTTCAGCCAGCTTGCGCCTTCGTTGAGAGTGTCGGAATTCAAGAGTATCCGCTGGATGCCGTTGCTATAGAACAGGTTGCCACTCCCCAGCAGATCCGCGCGCGTGGAATTGGTCTGGATCGGATAAGTGGTGTTGGATTCAAACAGACAATTGCTCACACCGGGCCCCACACCCACCGAACTGCTGTAGATCCCGCAGGTGGCAGAGTTTCTGAAAGTGCAATGGTCCAGCACGGGACTGCCTCCCGCGGTCTCGAAAATACCATTGCCGGAACCGCCATATTCCAAAACGGCATAATTCAGAAGCACTTGACTGGCATTCGCGGTGCAGCGGATACAAGCCCAGAAGCCCGGAACAGGCTCGCTGCTGTTGGCTGTGATCAGGACAGGATTGTCGGAGCTGCCGTTGACAACCAGACCTCCTACCGAAGTGGTACTCATCCCGACCTGGAGCGAGGCTCCGGCATTGAATTTGATCACTACTCCCGGATCCACGCTCACCACAGGATTGGACGGTCCTCCGATACTGCGGGTTCCGCTGATGATATAGGGGGAGCCTTCCAAATTCCAGGTTTGGGAAGAAGTGATATTCGCTGAAATGATCGTTTCTGCCGACAAGAGCCCGCAGACAAAAATTAAGAACCCCAAGAGGCAGAGCTTTTTCATCTTGATCTCCTTTGAGCTCTCGGGCAGGGCTGCTCTCCGGGTGCGGTGAACCAACCCTGCCTAACAGCTCTAAAGCAATATGAAGCAAGCTCTTGAATTATGGCAAGTGAATTCTGTTCAGTCTATCTGCTCCGCTTACAATAGCTGTGGACATTCTGCCACAAATCATCATTTGCTCAGGGTCAAGCGCGTTTGATAGCTGTTGTTCCCGATTTTGGCTCTGAGGAGGTAGACCCCGCTGGCTCCGGCTCTGCCTTGCTCATCTCTGCCATCCCAATTCACTTTGTGGACGCCCGGGGATTTGCTGCCGGAAAAGAGTCTGCGCACCAGCTGGCCTTTGGAATTGAAGATCTCCAGCTTTAGCTCAGCAGTGCTTTTGACCTGATAGCTGATGGTGGTGCTGGGATTGAAGGGATTAGGGTAAACGCGTTCGATCCCGTCTTTGAGCACGACTCCGGGAATCCCCTGTCCACCGGTCGCTTCGATCCTGACCGAAACGGGTCCGTGAATGGCATTTCCTCCGTCCAGATCGACGTTTTCCAGCCAGTAATACCAGGTTCCGCTGCTCGTGATCTCCTTGTCCTCATAGACATAGCTCTGAGTTTGGGAGCTGTTTGTGGCAGCTATGAAGACGTTCAAGATCTGAGCTGTCTCCAGATCGGGAGAGCTGTTGCGGTAGATCCTGAAGCCGGAGACGTTAGTTTCGGATTGGGTGATCCACTGCAGGAGCGCAAAATTGGAGATGCTGGCGCTGGCTGTGAATGAGCTAAGCTCCACGGGCAGAGTCTGTTCGCTGTTCAATCCGATGGTCCAGCTTCCCTTGCTGGCAGCAAAGCTGGAGCTGGAGACTTCTATCCAACGTGGGTTGGCAGAAAGATCCCAGTCTGTGGCATTGAACTTTGCAGTGCCTTCCCAGGCTGCGGGAGTCTTACCGGTCCAGTCATAACTGTTGTCATCTGCTGAAGTCCAGTAGAAGCGCACAGTCTTGGCACCGCTCCAGGTTCCGCTCAGGTTCCAGCTGCGATTGATGCGGTTTGGGAAGAGATTGGGATTGGCTGTGGCAGCAGAGAATCCGCTGATATTGGATCCGGTCTCAAAGATCTCCAGGTAGTTTAGAGCGGGAGAGTGATAACCATCCGGAGTTCCGCTGCCGGTATAGCTTCCGCTGAGCACACTGAGCGTCCCGTTGATGGTGAGCGGATTGGAAAAGCTCACTCCGGCGGGATTGTTCAGGATCAGGTTGTTGAGAATGGTGGGGAACTGAGAGCCTGTGTTTTGGGCAAGGCTGCCGTTGAAAGTGATGGTGGAAGAGGGTCCGGCTGTGGCAAGGGCAAGCGGATCGATTTGCAGATTACCGGTTATCGTCAGCTGGCCATTGATGATCAGAGTGGAACTGAGATCCATTATCATGATGCCCGCAACTTGCAGATCGCCGTTGATGGTCAGGTCATCCCCGACCCCGTTGAACACAGTCAGCGTGCGGCTCACGGGGATGATGAGGATCCCTCCCGAAGCTATTGTCATCTGATCCGCGATCACGTCGCTGACCAGGCTTAGGGTATGCGGGCTGCGAATAGTGATAGCCAGTGAATTGGAGTGATCCGGGATCACTACTGCCGGATTCCAGATGCTGTTATCGGCTGAATACTCCCAGCTGGAAAGGCTGTTCCATCCCCCCGTAGCCAGGCTGCGATAATAAAAAGCTGAGCTGGGATTGGCACGCAGATAGGGATAGCCGTTGTTTATGGCACCGCTAAGATCGATGCCCCAAACATTCACAAAATCCCAATTGACGAAATTGCTCTGAGTCTTCATGATCGAGGTCACTCTGCCAGTTCCGCCGGGGGAGGTGGGGAAATTGGAAGTCACAGTGTCCCAATAGGAATCCTGCACTGAATTGGCCTGGGAGTTCGTGCCTCCCAATCCGCTGGGAAGCTTTCCCACCACTCTGCCAACCAAACCGCCGATCCCGCCTTCCCAATCACCGGGAGCGATCCCCCGGGCAACAGTTCCGGTGGAATAACTGCGGAAGATGGCTCCGCTGATGGTGCAGCCCACCAGACCGCCAACCCTGTCTCCACCTGTAACGTTGCCTCTGGCAAAGCTGTCCTGGGTGAGGCCGTTTTCGTTGCAGCCTACCAATCCACCATATTTGATGTTATAAGGATTGAAGATTCCGTTGACCGCGGTCTCATCGTTGGGGTTGCGGAAACTGTTTGTGGGGTGAGTGGATGAAACAGTAACATTGGCATAGGAATAGCGGACCACGGGTACCTGCTGTTTGCGGTCGCTGTTATTGGCACCGACCAAACCTCCCGTGGCTCCGAAACCGCTGACCGTGGCACTGCCTCCGCTGGGGATGGCATAGCAATTCTCGATGATGACAGTAAAGGCGGGCGCAGGAGTGGAATAGGGCAGGAGATTTCTGCCCACCAGACTACCGGTGGCACGTCTTCCTGAGACATTGGGGTTGAGCACGCCAAGATTTCTGATCACAGCGTCAGCGCTTGGGCTGTTTCTCAGGAACCCAAACAGCCCCACGTTGTCTTCTCCGTCTGTTGGGTTAACGTTATCCGCCACGGGGGAGGCTTTGCGGTTGATATAGAGATTGGAAACCACCTTGCCGTTGCCGTTGTAAACCCCCGTGAAAGCAGTGGTGGCATCTCCGATCGGCTTCCAGCCCTTGGCGCTTTCCCACATAGGGGTCCAGAACGCTGTGTTTGTGGGAAGAGCGGAATTCGTGGCCAGATTGCAGATGTATGTGAAACCGGAACTGCTGTACCTTACGAAGTTACCAACGCTGTAGGCCGAACCGCTTACCCACTCTGAGACGTTAACAGGGTTGGTCACGGACATGTCTATATCCGCCATCTGGATGAACCTTGCGCTCAAGAAGCTGTCCCGGATATTGTTCAGATGAACTATAGTGGAAATCTGGTAAGGACTCGCCTGTGTTCCCAGCCCTCCTCCAAACTGTCCGAAGAGCGAAATTGCCGGCCATAACAGACCGAGCAGCATTACTAATGCCGGTTTATATATTTTCATGATAAAACTCCAGTTTAGGTCTAAAACCGCATGTCAATAACACTTGAGAGCACAACATTGCATCACATACCAAATTACTATGTTATTACGGCGGCTTGTATATGTTAAGGCAGTTTATCAGATCAGGCAAATGTTTTTTTGAACAATCGTTGTACAGGCGATCGCTGTGCTGTACAGGCGGTCGCTGTACCGCCTATCTTAAAAGCTTTCAGGACAATTCCAGGATCGGCGCTACGGCGAGCGCCGGTACATTCAGGAATCCAGACTTGCCATTGGAGCCGAAACGTGTTAGATTCTCTAAACAACTAATAATTGGAGAATTATCATGGATAGATTATTTCGCACCGATTTGAAGGCCTTGGAGCCCCCGACCGTGACCGTGCCCATCCGTGAGCGGATGATGTGTTTGAACGAAAGCTGCCTGGATCCCTATCAGGCGATCAAAGATCAGTTTCTGGCAAGGATGAAGGATGTGCGCCTGAACCGCTATCTCTCCCCTCTCACCCCGGAACTGAACCAAAAACTCGCGGATTATATCGGTTGCGGGGTCAAGCCGGAGAACGTGGCCTGGGGTAACGGCGCGGACGACATGCTCTATCACATCTTCCTCTCCGTGCGCGAGAATGAAGAGGCATTTGCGGTCAGCCTGGCTCCCTCCTACTTTGACTACAAGACCTTTTGCGACGCCGTGGGTCTGAAGATCAAGTTTTTGGAGCTGAATGAAGACTTCAGCTTTGACACGCGGGCTTATCTGGATTTGGCAAGCGATCCTAATTGCAAGCTTGCCATCCTCTGCAATCCCAATAACCCCAGCGGAAATCTCTATGAGAAGGAACAGCTGAGGGAGATCGTGGACGCACTGCCCCAGAAATTAGTGCTGATCGATGAAACCTACTATGAATTCTCGGATTCCACCTTTGCCGGAGAGCTGGGTGAGCACCCCAACCTGATCCTGACCCGCAGTTTTTCCAAGGCCTTTTCGGGAGCGGGTCTGCGTTTTGGCTATGCCATCTCTTCCGCCAACAACATCTACAATCTCAAAAAGGTCTTTACCACTTTCCACAGCAGTATTTTAAGCCAGGCTTTTGCCCTCACGATCCTGGAAAATGTGCCGGTCTTTTGCGCTTTAGTGCTGGACACCATCAAGCTGCGGGATGAGGTCTATCAGGAGCTAAAGGCCATTCCGGGGCTCACGGTCCATCCCTCCCACACCAATTTCCTCACCTTCACGATCGGGGATAGAACTCCGCAACTCTTTCAATATCTGCAGGATAAGGGGATTTCGGTGCGGGATGTGGGCGCTCACCGGCGTTTGAAGAACTGTCTGCGAGCCACTCTCAGCTGCGCGGATGACACCGCCTATCTGCTGGAGAAGATCAAGGAATTCTGCGGAGTTTAAAGGTTTTTTGCCGCCCCCGGGTAAACGATGTTCATCCTGCCGGATAGCGGGTTGAGCGCGGTCCGGAGTTCCAGACCGAACAGGTCCCTTAGCTCTGCCGGGTTCATCAAGGCGTCCGGACTCCCCTCAGCAAGAATTCTGCCCTCTTTAAGGAAGATCAGCCGGCTGGCATAATTCGCTGCCAGATTGAGGTTGTGCGAGATCAGAACGATGCTCTGACCGCTCTCTCGATGTACTTTTTGCAGCAGATTCATGATCTCCAGCTGAAAGTTTATGTCCAGTTGGGACAGGCTCTCATCCAAAAATATAAAGCGGGTTTCCTGCGCCAGCGCTCTGGCGATCAGCACCCGCTGTTTTTCGCCTCCGGAAAGCCGGGAATACCAGCGCTCCCCAAATCCATCCAAACCCATGCTTTGCAAAGCTTTGGCGGCAACGAGGCGATCAGTTTCTCCCCAGGATTGCATCAAACCAAGATGCGGATAACGACCCATCAAGACCAGCTCTTCCACCCGATAATCAAAAGTAAAGCTCGATTCCTGAGGCACAAAGGAGATCAGCCTGGCTAGTTCCAGCCTGCTGTAGTCCCGCAGATCCCGGTCAAAGATCCTGATCCTGCCGGAGTTCAGGGGCATGAAACCCATTATGGCATTGAACAGAGTAGATTTCCCGGCTCCATTGGGACCGATGATTATCGTAAAATCCGAAGCATTGAGCCTGGCAGAAAGTGAATCCAGCACAGGACGGGTGGCGTAGGAACAGCTGACTGATTCGAGGCTGATCATAGCTTAGGGGATGAGCTTGACTTCAGTATCGGCAGAGCTGAAACTTGCTTGAAAGCTCTCAGCCCGGGTAATCCCGAGCACAGTGAGCGGGATGATGGCTTTGAGCTTGTAGTTTTGTTGATTATTTGCCTGCGGGGCAGCTGAGACGTCCTCCAGATTGAAGACCAGCAGCAATTCGGTCTCTTCACCTGGGCTGATCTGCCGTATTCCGTCGAAGGGCTGGAAACGCAGACAGAGAACGTCATCCCGCCATACTTCCGCATGGAAGGGTTCGATCGTGTAGCGAAAGGGAAGCCTGCTCGAAAGACCAATCCTTGCCACGTGAGCCCCGCTGAGATCATCGACGCGGATCAGCCGGATCTGAGCCCGGGAATGGGTCAGGCTCCAAACCCCAAAAATAGTCACACTTATGATCAGGCCCAGCCAGAGCAGATGCCACCAGCGAACCTGAAAGAACAGATTCCGCTTCCAATCTGCCATTATCTATTCCGTTCCGCCTGCTTCAGAGGCTTTTTTGAGGCTGTCCGCGATCCTGGCTCTTTCTTCGGCTTCCCGTTTGAGTCGCAGAGCCCGGCGTTTAGCAAGAGCTTCATCCTGTGCTCTTTCTTTGAGTGCCTGAGCTTCATCCTGCTTGAACTTTTCTGCTTCTGCCCGGGCCGCTTTGAGAGAATCTGCCACGTGCTTATTCTTGGCGGAAAGGCTCAGTTGTTCCCGGGTGGACAAACTTTTGGAATAGATCACGATCCCGGAGATCATGGCAACCGTGAAAAGCAGGACAGTGAGCCCCATCAGAGCGAGGGTGATGGCATTGTATTTCTTCAAACCGGTTTCGGGCGAGGAACTCATGATGTGATCAGCCCGCACGATCTGGAGAGTGATATTATCCGCGCCGCCTCTGGCATTGGCTTCATCTACCAGTTGGTTGCAGGCTTCCTGAGCTTCCAGCTGCAGAAAACGCAGCAATTCACTGTCGCTGAAATAGCCATGCAAACCATCGCTGCACAAAAGTATACGGTCATCCGGCACCAGCTTGAAGGGTCCCCGGATCTCCGCCTCAAAATTCTGAGTGCCCAAAGCCCGGGTGATAATGTTCCGCTGTGGATGGGTGGCTGCCTCTGAAGGCTCGATCAAGCCTTGCTCGATCAGATCCTGAACATAGGAGTGATCCGTGCTCAGCCGCTGGATATTGCCTTCACGTGCCAGGTAGATGCGGCTGTCTCCCACCCAGGCATACCAGAACTGCCCCTCATGCAGCAGCAGGACCACCGCTGTGGTGCCCATGTCTGAGACTTCCGGATGATCTATCTTATAGTCTTCGATCCTGTTCTGTGCATAGAGCAGGCTTTGTTTCAAGACCAGTTCAGGATCGTAATCCTCGCCAAGATCGGTAAAGTGAGCGGAAATGCTTTCAACCGCGATCTGCGCTGCCAGCTCTCCTCCAAAATATCCGCCCATGCCGTCACAGACGATGAGCAGATCTCCGTAGCTGCCGCCGTATTTGCCAAAATAGTCCTGGTTTTGCTTGCGCACTTTCCCGGTGTCGGATTTGTTCCCGATCTGGTAAGTCATTGGCAGATGGACTGTTTGCTCTTCCATAAAACCCCGAATTTAATAAGGAGTGAAGGCCCCTTCCGAGGCTCCGAATTTGAAGGTCGTGTTTCCGCTCAGCGCGGCCCGGGAAGTCTTTATCCCATTGATAAAGATGCCATTGGTGGCGCGCACTTCTTCCACGATAAACTGCCCATTGGCAAAGTAGATTTTGGCATGATGCCCGGAAACAGTGTCATCCGTCAATACAATCTGATTGTCACTCGCTCTGCCGATCGAGGCTCCTCCGGCATTGATGTTGAAGACCTTTCCGGCATCCGGTCCGATGAGGATCTCCATCCTCAGTCCGGCTGCTGTCTGCTGCACTGAAGGTTTGGTTCCCGGGGTGAGGATCATGGTGCGTTCACGTTCCGGGGCTATTGGAGCAGGTGCTTTAGGTTTGACTGCGACAAGATCAGGCTTGATCGGGGGAGGGGGAGGACTTGCTTGAGCTTTTTTACGGGGCCAGTAGACGATCTTGAGCCAGATTCCCAGGACCACAAGACCTGCAAATAGGATTAAAATGGCATATTTCCAGTATTTTCGGGCTGAATTCAGCTTCACATTGACCCCTTGATGCGCGGGTCTTCCGGAGGGGATCTTGAGCTCGGCACTGGTGGTGGAATTGCCCGAACTGCTGTTCAGGATCAGTGAAAGCTTGTGCAGGGCTCCGTCTCCTGCCAGGCCGATCGGGAGATAGCTGAGCACGCTGGATTGTACAAATTGAGCGGAGATTCCTGCAAAGACAGCACTCAATTCACCAGAATTGGCTGCCATGCCGTAGGTTCCGCCACAAACGCCCGCAAGATGTTCCAGCGCTTGCAGATACTGCTTGTCCACTGCGGTGTAGCCCACAGTAAATATGGGGATCTGCTGTTCCCGGGAATAGCTGATCACGTCCTTCTCGGTATAGGCATCGGTCTGGTTTTCGTCCTTGCCGTCACCAAAGAGGATCAGGGCTCTGAAGGGATTGCGGGCCGTGCGTTTGATCTGTTCCAGGCTCTTGTAAGCGCTGTAATACATTGCCGTGGAACCGGAACGCACTGCCAGTTCGTTGATCCGGCTGTGCAGCAGCTCTTTTTCGGGGGTGAAATCCGTGAGCATGACCCAGGTGCCGGCATAGACTGCCAGGGCGTATTCATCGTTGGAGCGTTTGGCTTCCACCAGATCACGCAGCGCTTTCTTCACGCTGCTCAGCGGCTCGCCTTTCATGGAATTGGATACGTCTATGCAGAGCATCAGGCTAAAGGCTTGCCCCGTCTCCTCAAAGCTTCTCACCGAAAGCGAATCCACCGCTTGCCCCCCAAAACTGAGCTCAAAATTGGAGGCAGTCAAGCCGGAAAGCGGCTTCCCCGCGTTATCCAGAGCCAGAACTGTAGACTTCATCAAGGGATAGGCTTCAGCATCCGTATAAAGATGCCGCAGTTCAGCTCCCGTCAGCAGGACAGGCAGCAGTAAAACCAGGATCAATAGCTTTTTAAACATCATTTTCTCCCCTATACCAGCTTCAGCTTGAGCTTGATCCCGGCAATGGTGATCACGTCGTTTTCCCGCAGAACTCGTTTGTCATCAATGGCTTCGCCGTTCACGTAAGTACCGTTGGCAGAGAGATTGTCCTGTAATATGAATTTGCCGTCGCGGTTCAAGAGTACTGCATGCTCCTCTGAGACTCCCGGAACCTGTAAAACGATGTCACATCTGGCTCCGCGCCCGATCAGATGCCTGCCCATATAGAGCCGGAAGTCCACCCCGCTGGCTTGCAGATCAAAGGTCACCAACCAGCCAGTAAGCTTGCGAATCGCAGGCTGCTCAGTCGCGGAGGGAACCGATGTTTTGGGCGGATTCATGATCACGGTCTTATCCCGGTCGGCTTCCACTCTGCCGATCGTCCAGCCGGCCTTGTCTCCACCTGCCATTTGCGGCGCGCTGCTGTCGATCCGGGTCTTATCCAGACCATCAGTGTCATCGTAGGCTTCCGCAGCACGATTGGTGGGGCAGTGCGGGCACAGATCCAAATCAGAGGGATAATTGTGGCCGTTGGGGCAGACCTTGTATTGCGGATTCAATGGCGTGCCGCATTTCCGGCAAAAAAGCATTCCATCGCTGTTCACTGTCTTACATTTCGGGCAATTCATAATATCTCCTTGAATACAGCAGGGCTGCGATACTGTTTTCATGTTACAATCTCAGTCCCACACAACTTATCAAGCTAGATTTCCATCTGCTATCTGTCAAGCAGAATTTGCTTGCACAGGGTGGATGACCTATCCACGCTCAGGGTGCGGCAGGTAAAACTTCCCGACATTCGACTGAGACGCTGATTAACTCGATAGGCAGACTACAAAAACTTAGCCAGGTAAAGGAACAGTGCCATGGAATGGTATACTATATTCTTGATTCTGACATGCGTCACTATTTCATACGCTGTCAAAGAGGAACAGCACCGGGATTATCACAAAAACCAAAAAATGGCAGCCTCGAATAGTATCCGGGGCTGCCCTTTTATATAGAGCTGATAAGCAGAGACCCCCCCTCTGGAAGATCCCGCCAGCGATTCTTACTGTTTGAAGATTAGGAGCTTGACTGCACCCTTGAATGCGCCCTGCTCCCAGCTTAGGAAGTAGATACCTGAAGCGAGAGCTCTGCCCGAAAAGTCTCTGGCATCCCAGGCAAGCTCTGTCTGATCCCTATCCAAATCCAGAACGCAAACCAATTGTCCCCGAACGTTATAGATCCTGAGCCGGGTATTAGCCACAGCCTTTGTGGAGAGACTGATCCTGGCGTGGTCGCGTATGGGATTGGGCGAGACAGACAATGCGGGCTGAACCGCAACGACGTCTTCCGCGTCCGAAGCTGCGGAGAGGATGAAGTTCGCCGATCCGACAGAGCTGATCAAAGTGTTATTAAAGTAGAAATTCGAGGGCGTCACCTGCGTGACAACCAGAGACGGACCGTTACCGATCGCCCGGAACCTGGCTTTGAGCAAACATCCGGAACCCGTGTATTCAGGGCTCGCGTCACATGAAACTGCCACGGTGCCAGGGCTGACGAGAGTAGCCACCGGGTTGAAGCCGTCGCTCAGGGTACCGACCGCGTCGACTCCCACAAACTCCAGCTTGGAAGGGTCGTAGCCGAGGTTAAACTGGTAATGCGTGACGTCCCAGGAAGGCAGGAGATAGGTCGTGCGGATCTCCGTCGAACCCACCTGGTTGTAGCCCAGATGCATCACATTCTGCATGCTTATATGGCTCTCCGAGAGCTCAGCGACCGGAGCCGTCACCGTTGCCATAAGATACTGAACATTGGTCACCGGACTGCTGTTGTACATCATTCCGCCGAGGTCAAAGAGGAATTCACCCGCGTCATTTGGCGTAAAGGACAAATTAATCAGGTCTCCTCCGCCGATGATCTTTCCGGTGCTGTTCCAGACCACGGAAAGGAGTCCCGGTTCAGCTTCCGTGACGTTCACCGTCCCGCCTGCGGCGAGAGTATTGGTGAGATTTGCCCCGTTGAAACTCATGAACTGAGCATCGTAAAGCAGTTCAAACTGGAAGTGATTGACGTTCCAGGTGCCCAAAACGGGATTGGTGCTGAGTGTCAGATTGATGGGATTGCCGACGCTGCCGGCATCGGAACGCAGCTTGATCCGGGTATTGGCGATGCTGTAATTCTGGGGAATGCTGTTCATGATCGCCGACTGCCAGTCGTTGAAGTCTGATCCGCCGGGATTGATATTGCTCACGTAAAAATAGCCGTTGGCAGAGCCGCTCCAACCAAAATTGAAGTGAAAGTAGTTCGCTGTGTCATAGCCATCGATCACAAAGGCGTGTCCGCCACCCGAACCGGAACCACTGTAATACATGGGGCTGCCGTTATCTATCTGCGCTTGCAGCATGGAGTTCCAGGTCGCGTCCGAATAGCTCGACTTGTCATAGATCACCGCGTTGGGATAGCGGAAGTTGTTGACCATGGCAGCTGCCGCGTCATAGCTCTGAGCGCCTGATCCATCCGGAGCATAGCCCATATCCACCGCGACTCCGCAGTGATAGAGCAGGGTCGCGACCGGGAGATTTGAATAACCCACAGAATTTGGCATCAGATCCCACTGGTAGGTAGTGGCGCCGAAATTTGCGCTTTGATAGCCGTAGCCATAGGCGTAGTAGTTGTTACTCCCGACTCCTGTGGTGGGATGATTCCAATATTTCATCACCATCCCCATCGCAGTGGCAACGCAGCCGGCATAGACGTGACCACCGGGACCCGCGGCATCAGCAGGACAAAGCTCGTTGTAAGGCCAACCCTGATCCCAGGTCAGAGCCAACAAAGGCTGCACTGAGCGGTCTGTCCGGTTGTCCGTATTGACCACACCGCTGAGGAGTTCGCTCCATTGCTGCCGGTATTGAGGCAGTTCAGTCCGGTTTTGCAGGATAGCCGAGACCTGTTTCTCATAGTTTGCCACCCAGGCGATAAAGTCCGGAGGATAGGAGCCGGTGGCTCCACGCGGTTCGGTGGAATATGCCAGCACGGGCAGGGAATTGTCATCCGCGGAGAGCAATACATAGCTGCCATCGGTATATTTTATCAGGTAGATCCCGGGGAGATTACCTGCGGCTTCGTCATATTCAGAGGCACAGGCGATAAAAGTTTCACCGCTAAAGCGCGAGATCTGTTCGGCCGGAGCGAGGCTCCTGCCGGTCTCCAGATTGTAGCTCAACCAGGTCTGGGCAGCCCTGAGTGCTTCCTGCGGTTGCACGAAAGCAGCCGTCAATGGCAAGACCAGCCCAAGGAGCATCAAGCCCGGAACCAAGAATTTCAAAAGTTTGGTAAAAGTCAGAACACGCATGACTCCTCCCTTTATTATTTCATAAGTTTTATACAAGAATCATTCCATATCTCGGAATAGTCCTTGTTTTCAACGGGATCGCTGGCAAGCGCTACGGCTCCGAACTAGGTTGCAGATCTCAGCAGCATCGGCATGCGACACTACCTGTAGGTTCGGACTCCGATCCGAACTAAACACAGACACGTCGTCGCATCGGCATGCGACACTACCTGTAGGTTCGGATGCTGATCCGAACTAAGTTGCCAATCTCAGCAGCATCGGCATGCGACACTACCTGTAGGTTCGGATGCTGATCCGAACTAAGTTGCAGATCTCAGCAGCATCGGCATGCTGCTCTACCTCGCACGCAAAGCTTGACAGATAGACTGCAGTTTATAGCCTGTAAAAATCGAAATTGAGAGGTTTAGCATGGATCGACCCGTGATCGGTATCAGTATGAACTACATGCAGTTGGGGAGCTATCACCAGTTCCACGTGCGGGATAAATATGTGGATGCAGTCTATAACAACGGCGCGCTGCCCCTCCTCATTCCTTGTATGACGGATCGGGATTGTCTGCGGGCCTATCTGAACAAGGTGGGAGCCCTGATCATCATTGGCGGGATGGACTATCCCCCCTCGCTCTACGGAGAGGAAGCGCATCCGCTCACTGAAGAGGCGCATCAGCGCCGCTGGGAGGGAGATTATGCCCTCCTGGAAACTGCTCTGGAGCTGCATAAACCGGTGCTGGGCATCTGCGCGGGGATGCAGCTGCTCAATATCTATTTCGGGGGCAAGCTGATCCAGCACATCAGGGAATACGACGCCCATTTCGGGGAACGCAGCCACGAGGTTCGGATCCTGGGTGGCAGATGGCTGCCGCAGATCTTTGGCAGAGAACGGATAAGGGTGAATTCGAACCACCATCAGGCAGTCGATCCGCGGTTCCTGGGCAAGGGACTTCGCATCGTTGCCCAAGCTGAAGACGGGATGGTGGAAGCGCTCGAATATGAATCCCCGCAGATGGTCCTGGGCATCCAGTGGCATCCGGAACGCATTGCGGATCCCGAGCTTAGCAAACCAATATTCGAATTCTTGAATAAACTCGCAAGGCAGGACATTAGATTTTGAACAACACATTTGAACTTCAGATCCCTGAAGCCCTGAAAACCAGGATCAGCGAGATCAAAGCGATTCAGGGCAGTCCATTCTATCTCTATGACTGTGCCGCGATCAGGGAGCATTGCCTGCAATTCACAGCTCTTCCCTATGAACCCAAAGCCATCCACTTTGCCCTGATGGCCAATTCCAATCCCCAATTCATCCGCATCCTCAAAGACTGCGGTCTCAAGGTCTTCGTGAACTCCATCCCCCATCTGGAGCAGGTCCTCAGCCTCGGATTCAAAGGGGAAGAGATCGTCTTTGCGGCCTCTGCCATGGATGAAGCCAAAATGAAGCAGGCAGAAGGCGCGGGCTGTCTGGTGGTGCTGGATTCAGTTGGCCAGCTGGAGCTTTGGAGCCGGCTCTTTCCCCTGCAGGGAGCCTGTCTCAGATGCAATATCGGGGATCAGGTGAGCCCTAAGCAGACTCTGGGGGGATATTTCATCGGCAAGGACAGCCGTCTGGGTTTCACGCGGGAGGAATTACAGCAACTCAAAGGCGATCCGCGGATCAGAGGTCTGCATAGTTACGTGGGCACCAATATCCTCCAACTCAGCTATTTCATGGATTGCTACCGGAAGCTGAGTGAACTGGCAGAGTGGTTTCCAAACCTGCAAGTGCTGGATTTCGGGGGCGGTTTCGGACTCAGCGAAGATCCCTCGCAGCAGCTTGACCTGCAGGACTATGGCGCTCAGGTTTCGGCTCTGATGCGGCAGCTTTCTCTAAAATTGGGAGCTCAGATCAGACTGATCCTGGAGCCGGGCAGGATCATTGGAGCGGAGGCAGGCTATTTTGTCTGTGAAGTGGTCGATCTCAAAACGAGGGGAAAGCACCAACTGATCGGGGTTAACGCCTCCTGCGCCCAGTTTCCCCGTCCGCTTTTCTATCCCGATGAAGCTTTTCACCCGGTGGCGATCTTAGCTCAGAATGAAGCGGAAGCCAATGAGGAAAAGATACTTAGCTCCATCTATGGCTGTTCGACCTACTCGCGTGACTTTTTGGCCAGGGACATCCTCCTGCCCCCTGTCAAGCCCGGTGACACCGTGATCCTGGGCTATGCCGGATCCTACTGTGCCTCGTCCTACACCCACTTTCTGGGCTTTGCTCCGGCCAGGGAATTCTTCACGTGAAAATCCTCCCGGTCAAGACCGCGAAACAACTTCATGCTTTTTTTGCAGTTCCGAAAACCGTCTACCGGGGAAATCCCTCTTACCGTGCCACGGATGAAAGCGTTGCCCGGCTTGTGATTCAGGGTTCTGCAGCTTTTCGGGTCCACGCCACCGTTAAAGCCTATCTGATCCTGAAGGACAGGAAGGCTGTGGCTCGCTTTGCCCTGATCCGGGATCGCAGATTGCCGGAGCAGCTGATGATAGCTTTCTTTGAGGCTGTGCAAGGACTGGACGATCCTCTGGAACTCATCAAAGCCGAAGCCCGCAAGGCAGAGCCTGGTGCCAACAGCTTTTTAGTGGGCTTGAACGGACATCTGAACTACAGCGCGGGCTTCCTGCTGGATCGCTTCGACGAGCCTCCGGTCTTCGGCTTACCCTACACCGCACCCTGGTATCCGGATTATTTCCGGGGACTGGAAACCCAGCGCATGTCTTCCTGGCGCTTTCCTCACCAGCCTTTTTGGCAATACTGCCAAAGGCAGGAAAGCGTGCTCCGGGCCAGCGGCTGCACAATCCGCAAACTGGATAAAAGCAGATTGAAAGAGGAATTGGAGCTCTATACCAAGCTCAACAACGCCAGTTTCAAGGAGCACCCGTTCTGGGCTCCGCGCAGTCCGGAAGAAGACTGGGAGCTCTTCTACCCCTTCCGTCACTTGCTGCGGGGGGATTACCTGCTCTTTGCCGAAGTCGGTGGCAAGCCGGTGGGTTTCCTGCTTTGGTATCCCGATTTCAATGAACTGGTGAAGGGTTCCCGGCCCCTGGGCCTGGTGGAATTGCTGCGCCATAAGCTCCGTGACCCGATCACAAGCTATCGCTTCACCCAGATCGCTGTGCTGCCGCAATTCCGGAACAGTCACGTCCTCTCCGCTCTGATCTGCCAAGGGGCCGAATTGGTGCACAAAGCCGGATATCAAACTGGAGAAGGCGGCTTTATCTTCGAGGCCAATCTGCCCAGCCAAAACATGACCCAAAGGCTGATCGAAAGGGCAACCGGAGCCAAAATGCAGCCCTATCGCCACTATGGTATCTTCGAGGGTAAACTGTGGAGCTGAAACCAGTTCTTAATTCAAGCGATCGGGAACAATTCTTTGAGCTTGAAACCGAGGTCTACACCCCCTATCCCCAGCATCCCAAAACAGAGGACCCCTTGCTGCGGGCCATGGTGGAAGGCAGCTCTGCCTTTTGCAGTCACGCTTCCGTGCTGCCCTATCTGATCCTTGAGGGTGCCAAAGTGTCGGGACGCTTTGCCTTTGTCCGCGATCCCAATTTGCCGGATCACATCCAGATAGCCTGGTTCGAGGCTCTGCCTGGTCTGCAGGGTGTTTGTGAGCTCATCATTTCCACCGCGCGCAAGCTCTTTCCGGATTGCCGCAAACTGGTGGCAGGGCTAAACGGACATCTGAACTACGGCGCGGGCTTTCTGCTCCAGCCCTTTGAGGAAGTTCCTCCTTTTGGCCTGCCCCACAGTCCGCCCTATTATCCAAGCTACTTTAAAGGCTTGAGCGAGAAGCGGATGCTCACCTACAGATTCCATATGCCGGAATTCTATGCCTGGGGTAAAAAGACCCGTGAACAGACAGATCTGGAGGGGATCAGCGTACGCATTCTGGACCAAGGTAGATTTGCCGAAGAGATCGCGCTCTACACGGAGCTCAACAATGCCTGTTTCACCGATCATCCTTACTGGTCCCGGCGCAGAGCGGAAGACGATCTGGAGCTTTTCGAGAGCATGGGCGAGCAGTTTCAACCGAGAAACCTGCTCTTTGCGGAAGTCGAGGGCAAAGCAGTGGGCTATCTCTATTGGATGCCGGATCTTAACGAGGGGAGCAAAGACCACTATCACAGCTATCGTTATGCTGAGATCGCGGTTTTACCGGAACACAGGGGTTTGGTGACCCTCGCGCTCTTTCTGGAGATGCTGGTTCAGGTTGAGGCTCTCGGCTGCGTTTGGGGGGAAGGCGGTTTCATCTTTGAGCAGAACCGCGCCAGTATTATCATGACCAAGCGTTACTACCAGAGGGTTTACGGCATTATTCCGGAACCCTGGCGCTATCTGGCAGTGTATGAGACCGGGCTCTGAGCCATGCAAGTGAAACGCTTCAGCTCCGCCTCTATGCTTCCTGAAGCCTGGGACAGCCTGGCTTCCAGCTATTTTCAGCAGCGTGAGTTTCTGCTCCACACGGAAACTCACAACCCCTGCAAGCAACGCTATTACCTAGCCTATGAGGAAGATATCCTGCGCGCCGGAATAGTGGTCTACAGCCTCAGGCTGGATCTTTTCACCTATGCTTTCCTGAAGATCCCGCTGCAAATGAATATCGCCGGCATTCCCTGCTCCGTTTCGGCTTCCGGAATGCTCGGTCCCGAAGCGCTTCTGCCTCAGCTGCTGGAACTGCTCAAGCCTCATGAAAAGGGCTTCTTGGTCTGGCTGAATCTGGATTCCCAAGCCCATATCCCCGGGGTCATGAGCGGGAAAACCCTGCCCACGCTGCTCTTTCAGAACCGGTTTCAAAGCTGGGAAGACTATCAGAACTGCCTGCGCTCGGATTACAAACGCAGGTTGCATCTCACCTTGAAAGCCTTTCAGGGATTAACTTTGCGGACAAGTGATTGCTCAGGCTTCGATGACGAAATGTATCGCCTCTATCTGGAAGTGCTCGCCCGCAGCAAAGGCAAGCTGGAAAGCCTCTCTCTCAGCTTCTTCCGGGCGCTGCCTCCCGCTTTTCAATTGAGCGCGTACTATGATGGCAAGATCTTAGTCGGCTGGTATATCACTCTGGCTCAGGGGGATAGGCTGTTCTTCTTCCTGGGTGGCTACGAGCAGAGCTTGAACCATAGCCACCACAGCTATCTGAATCTGCTCTATGCCATTCTCCGACAGGGTATTGAGGGTGGATTCAGCCAGCTGGACTTCGGCCAGACCGCAGAGATCCCCAAACAGCGTCTGGGCGCACAGCTCTCCCCCAAATGGCTCTTGGGTTACCATTCCAATCCCTTGATCCGCAAGCTTTTATGCCTGGCAAGACCCCTGCTGGAATACTCCGCAAAGTTCGAAAGTCCCCACCCCTTCAAGGAGAACAGATGAAAATCCTCTTCCTCCGCCCCCGCCCCTCTCCCGAAACCATCGGACTGCAGCATGTGATGCTGGTCGAACCCCTTGAGCTGGAGGTTCTTGCAAGCCTGGTGAGCCCCGACGACACGCCGGTCATTATCGATCTAATCCTCGAACGGCAGGGGATCGGATACTTTCTGCAAAGGGAGCGTCCGGACGTCATCTGCGTGACCGGTTACATCACCAACGTGCCGGAGCTGAAGCGCGTCTGCAAGATGGCCAAAGGATTTGACCCCCATATAGTTACGATCGTGGGAGGAGTCCACTGTGAGGTCTGCCCGGAGGATCTTTCCGATCCCTTTATCGATTTCAGAGTAGTGCGTAATGCCACCACGGTTTTCCCCAAACTGCTGGCCTATCTTAATGGCAACGGAGACCTTCCACCCGGCGTTTGGAGCGCATCATCCCAAGCGGAACTTCCCCCCTTCGACTTCTTCTTCCCGCTCCCCAACCGCAAGCTGACAGCTAGATACCGCAAGCGCTATTTCTATATCTTCCACGACAAAGTGGCCCTGATCAAGACTTCCTTTGGCTGTCCCTACCGCTGCAGCTTCTGTTTTTGCCGCTCCATCACCCGCGATCATTATCACGAACGTCCCCTGGAAGACGTGATCCGCGAGCTGATCCTGATCGAAGAAAGGGACGTCTATATCGTGGATGACGATTTCCTCTCCAGTCCCAAACGGGTGGAGGATTTCATCCGTGCCAACCGCAAAGCGGGTCTGCACAAAAGCTATCTGCTCTATGGCCGGGCGGATTTCATCGCAGCCAATCCGGAGCTGATGCAGGATTTTGCATCCATCGGCCTAAAAACCGTCATAGTGGGTCTGGAATCCTTTTCTGATAACGAACTAAACCTTTACAATAAACACACGGACGCGGGCACCAATGAGGCCGCTATGCGGGTCCTCAATAAATACGGGATCGATTGCTATGCCACTATAATTGTATCTCCGGATTGGGACAGGGGCGATTTTGAGCGTTGTAAGCAAAGCCTGCTCAAACTGGGAATACATTATGTAAACTTGCAGCCGCTGACACCTCTGCCCGGAACCGAATTTACGGTTGATGACAGCGTTTTGCTCTTCCCCCGCTCGGATTTTCACAAGTGGGACCTCGCGCATGTCTCCATCCGCCCTGGCAAACTCAGTTTGCGGGATTATTACCTGTCCATTCTGAGGGTCTACCGTGCTGTTTTGTTTCAACCCAAATTTGTGCTGGCTTATCTGCGGAACTATCCTCCCCGCATGCTCTGGAAGATGCTCAGGGGAGTTTACAGTGTGCAAACGCAATATGTTCGCCGTTACCGGTAGAGCAGGATGCTGATCCTGCTGAACAGAAAACCCAGGATGCCGATCGGTAGAGCAGGATGCCGATCCTGCTATAGATCACAGTTCAGCAGCATCGGTATACTGCTCTACATAAGAGTTCAGCAGCATCGGCATGCTGCTCTACGGAGGAAATATGCCTAAAATACTCTTCATCCAGCCCTCGCAATACGGCCCTGATGGCAAACCTCTCAAACAGAAGCTGATCAATCTGCCGGGGCTCGTGTTTCCGCTCCTGGCAGCGCTCACGCCTCCGCACTGGGAGGTGGAGATGAAGCTGGAAGTGGTTGATGAGATTGATCTTGAGACCGATGCTGAGCTGATCGGGATCGGAACCATGGGCTATGCCATGTTTCGGGGAATGGAGCTCGCGGATGAATTTCGCAAACGCGGAAAGACTGTTGTGATGGGTGGTTACATGGCGTCCATGACTGTTTCCGAAGCTCTCAAACACGTGGATTCCGTGTTGGTGGGCGATGCCGAGATCTCCTATCCGCTGATGCTGCAAGATTTTGAGCGCACCGGAAAGCTGCAGCCCGTTTACGACCATCCTCTGGATAAACTGGAGGGTCTGCCGGTGCCCCGCTATGAACTCCTAACCTCCAAACCCATCGGAAACATGCTTCCGGTCCAGGCCGGGAGGGGATGTCCCAATTCCTGCAGCTTCTGTTCCGTGGCCTGTATCTATAAGGGACGCTATATCTTCCGTCCCGTGGCAGAGGTCATCCGGGATATCAAGGCGGTGCGGGATCTGGGTTTCAAACGCTTTTATCTGATCGATGACAATCTGGTCTCCAACGAGAAATATCTGCTCGAACTCGTGAAGGAGATCGAGCCTCTGAAAATGAAATGGGGAACCCAATGCGCGCTCAAGATCGGGGATAAAACCCAGCTCTTAAAACAGTTAGTGCGTTCCGGAGCCCAGATCATGAGCTTCGGGATCGAGAGCATCACCCAGGGAGGACTGGATAAGCTCAATAAATCCTGGTTGCGCGTGGATGATCACGAACGCCTGATCGCAAACATCACCCGCGCCGGGATCATGGTCAGCAGCGAGATGATCATCGGGCTGGATTCGGATACCGAAGCCAGCATCCGTGCCACTTACGATTTTATCAACAAAAGCAGAATTCCCATCCCGCGCTTTTACATCCTCACTCCCACCCCCGGCACCGAACTCTATGACGAATTCAAGGCTGCGGGCAGGTTAGTGACCGAGGATTGGAAGCTCTACGACGGCTCCACGGCTGTCTTCAAACCCGAAAACATGAGCCCCCAGCGCCTCACCGAGCTGTTCTGGGAGCTCTATCAAAGGGTCTTCTCCCTGCGCTGCATCCTGCGCCGAACCCTCTTCCACCCTGCCGCCCGGAAATCTCCCCTGATGCATCTCTATGCCTTCATGGTGAATCTGCACTACCGCAGATATGTGTATAAACGTGTGCCACCCAACATCTTATAGCTTGAATTAAGAATTGATAATTAAGAATTATGGGGCGCTGCGCCTGGTCATATCCCTGGCATAACGCTCCCATAACGCTCCCATAACGCTGGCATATCGCTGCGCGGAGCGGTATGATAGCGGTAAGCGAGGGAGTGGCAAAGGAGATGATACTCAGCCTGATAGCCTCAGATATGATAGCTCCAAAGCTCCGGAGCGATGTTATAGCTCCGCTCGGTGCTGGCAATGATGTCCTCTTTGTGGTCTTCGGGGTAGAGGGGATTTCAATGCCGATGGTTTTGACGACATAGCTATAACCGCATCACATGAATACGGTCCCTGGCCAAGCGGTAACTTCAATGGATATGTATAGGTATTTTGACGTAATGCCCAGCGCTAAACAACTGTCCTTTAAGCAGGACAGTAAAGAGGATGGAGCATTGCCGTACTTTCAATTCTTTTTAGTAAAAAAACTTGACAGCATAAGCGAGCCAAATAATGTTGCTTCGTGTCGTCAATACCTTATAGACATCTGATGTCATTAGTAGCTCGAGCGTGTAAATGTATGCTCGCAGATATTACATAAAGACAATAAGCTTCGATGGAGGCTAAGATGAAACTAGCTAATTATTTAGTGCTGCTATTCGTGATCACAATAACGGCACTATGCGCACAGAACCAGATGGATCTGATGAATACACTTTACGGTGAATTCGAAGGTGATGAATTTGGTGCAGCTATGGTCTCAATGGATTATAATGGAGATGGCTATGACGACCTGATTGTAGTGGCAAAATACTGGAATGCAACAGGCGTCCTCGGGTATTATTATCCCGGAAAGCTCTATTTCTACTGGGGTGGACCCAATGGTCTGAGCAATACCCCTGGTTTCGTGATTGAGGGACAATCGCACCAACAATTTGCACCCTGGATGTGTAATGCCGGTGATATGAACGGGGATGGGATTGAAGATCTGGCGATTACTTATAGCACAGATATTGTACAACAAGGGACATATAAGAGTATTGCCATTTATCTTGGTAGGTCAAATCCTCAGTCCACACCGGATTATGTGTGGACGATTCCATATACTCATGTCGTTCCGGTCTATCTTGGAGATGTAAATGGCGATGAGAAAAGCGATCTGGCCTTTTGGGGTTGGCACCTTTCGCAAAGATATTCATACTTCACCTATATCTGGACAGATCTGGAATCTGATCCTGTGCTTTTTTTAAATAGTGGTGTATATACTGTACCAATCTATCTGGGAGGAGTCGGCGACGTAAATGGTGATGGATTCGATGACGCTTATCTGGCATCACCAAACAATCTAAGTACTTTTTGGTCAGAATTGCTTTTCGGCAACGCAAGTATGTCATTATCGGACAGTCTACTGCTAACACAATCATTTGTCGATGGCTTTCCACTAGTGTCTCCCCTGGGCGATATAAATAGTGATGGTTACGCAGATTTCATTGGTTATACTGTATGGCCGAATCACTATATTTGGTTTGGCTCTACAGTGCTGGATTCTATCCCTGATCTAACACTCAGCCTAAACTCTTCGGATCATGATATGCATTCATTCGGAAGAGCGAACGACGGATATGCCGTCTATGGAGATTTAAACGGAGATGGTTATGACGATTTTGTTTGTAGTGACCCCCGTGCCAATGACTATAACGGCCAGGCCGGGCTGTGGCTGGGAGGTACCAATGTGAACGCAACAGTTGATCTGGTGTTTAATCCTCCTATCGACTGGCAGTGGCGCAATTTTGGACATGCCAAAGCCGTTGGTGATTTCGATGGAGATGGTTTTGATGATCTTGCGTTATCTTGTCCACGCTGGATGGATGGCGGATATCACGTTCCTGGTAGGATATACGTCTTTTCCGGAAATGCGGAACTCGAGGATACGACGGTTGCCATTGATGATCCCATTGCTCCTCCGGTAAGCATTGAGGACTGGAGCTTGAATATCTATCCCAATCCCTATACTTCGGGTTCTGGTAACCTAAATATTGAGCTACAGGGAGAGTCATTCACCAAATTGGGGCAATATTCTTATAGGCTGTTCAATATCAGGGGCCAGAAGATCCAGGAAGGGCAAATAAGCCCTGAAGCTCTAAGCCAAAGAAGCTTTGAACTCGGTATCGGTGGTCTTAGCCCCGGCATTTATCAGATAGCGGTTCTTATTGCTGGAGAAAGCAAGAGCGTGAAAAGATTTACCATATACTAACAAGGTAGGAATTATGAAACGAACATTATTAACAGCATTGGCTTTGCTCGCCGTGACTCTTTTTGCAAGCAATACAAGTAATTTCCCACTCGGAGTTTATTCCCACTTGGGAAACAAAAGATTCGTGTATGAAAATAGGGATTTGTTTGTCGCCTGGATGGAGTCACTCTCTTATAACACAAACATCATGCAGTTGTTCCCTGTAGTAAATCAATTTGATGGCTACGTATATCCAGAGTCTGACTTTGTAAGTCTATTAGGTCAATTGGATGGGGCCGGAATAGACGCCATTGTCACGGATCGTTGCTGGACCAGTGCCCTTCCATACTCAACACACTCATTGACAAAAAGTAATTATGTGCGGCTTGAAGCGGAGTTTAAGAATGAATTCAATCTTCCAGTCGGTATCGAAAATAATGATCTGAACTGGTATGGGAGTAGCTACGTAATGACTGACGAAGCTGGAAATGATCTTTTAATCCCAAAACATCCTAAAGAACGAATGGGGGTTAACCGATATGATATTGGTGCAAGTAATAGTTTTTCATGGGTGTGTATTCCAGATACAACATATGTTGGGTATGCCAATGCTGATCTACAATCTATGTGGGATGTAAGTGCGAATAATTACCCTCTGGTCAATGGCTTGTTCCAAGTACAAAAACCAATTGGCAGTCTTACTGTTGACGACTGCTTCTATATAACATACCGAGTTAAGATGGAGAATGTACCGACTCTGCCCCTTGATACACCACTTCTCTACTTTCGGATCATCGGATACACATGCGCTGGCCAGACGTGGAGTAATCCGATACCGTTAATCCCAATTCAAGTTACTACTAATACTCCCGCTGGACCCTATTCAATTCAAAACGGAGTTTTTAAGTATTCTGATTATCTTGCCCTTGGATCTCCAATTTACTATTTTGATGTTACAGCCAAAGTACCATATCAACATTTAGACGCCCTGGGAGTGGGTTTTTATGATGTAGTTAGCTAATATGGACTGAGTGATTATGATTGATCATAAGGCTTTAAATAAACCAGTTCAGTTTGAGCTCATCGATGAAAAACGCGAACAACGCCCTGTATCTATCAGGAGGATTGATGAAAAAACACTTGTTGTTTTCGTTGCTATTACTAATGTCTATAGGCCTGCTAACAGGACAGACGTGGATACGCGGGTTTGACTTTGGGGGATTATGCCCGGGTCCATATGACAGTTCTGACGGTGAGTTGTGTAACGTAATCCCTGCAATTGGTGGTGGTTATTTACTACAGGGGTACGTTGAGTTCGTATGGGGAGATATTCCTGCTTATGACGCAAACGTATTCTGGAAACTTGACGAAAATGGTGAGATCATCTGGAGAAGAACAGGGGGGGCAGGGAGCCCATTTGTCAGTTTGGTTACCAATGGCGTTGACAGATACTATTGCTTGAAAACGAATTCAGGGGTCTCCTATCTATATGTTTTCGATTCAGAGATAAGTATGATAGGCCATTACATTTTCCCTAATGTAAACAACTTTTCCCCTTCATTATACGACATGCAATATGTTGACGATGGCCTGGTCTTTGCTGGTAAAGTCAATGGCCAAGCTGTGGTAATTAAAACCGATTTCCAGTTCAATGTGGTCTGGCAAAGCGATCCTTTCTGGGCTCATGGTTTTCATTTTCGTGCTATAGAGCCTTACGAGAATGACTGGGTTGCAGTTACACAAAGAAGTTTTTCGCAATTTGATGCTGTCGGAGACTCAATATGGACAGTTATTGACAGCGTAAACTTAACGAGCTTCTTTGATGTTGCTGTATCCTATAATGGCACAATTTACAGCCTCACTAGAGACGTAATCGGATACAAGCTTGTACGCGTCTGTTTGACTACTCAGTCATATGAGGTAGTGGCAAATATCAATCCATTAACCGGTAACAGTCCCAATCAATCGATTAGCTGTTTGCCTAATGGCAACATAGTGTATACTGGTAGAACCAGTACCAATCAGTTACTTCACAGCTATAGTCCTGATGGTGTCCATCAATGGAGTAGATCATACGACACCCTGGGAGCAATTTACTTTGGGACAGGCTCCAAAAACCTTTTAGTAATGCCCGACGGCAGCATCCTGTTCCCAATGCATCACGGTGGCATAGTATTGATTAAGACTGATGCAGGGGGCAATGTTGCTAATGATGATCCAAATGCTCCCGTACCTGTGGCATCCATCATGGCTTATCCACAGCCAGCAAGTAGCACTGTTATGATCTCAGTAAAAAGTGATCTGGTGGGTGATTTAGGGTACAGCATTTTCAATATCAAGGGACAAAGAATATATTCTGGTAAGATAAATGGGCTTAATAAAGAGCAAAGCTTTGAGCTTCCACACGAAGCTTTAGAACGCATGACCAGCGGTGTTTACTTGATTAGCCTGGATAAGGGAAACAGTAAAATCGCCACTACCAAGCTGGTAGTGG
>JAKLEY010000049.1 GCA_022711455.1 Candidatus Cloacimonadota bacterium | reverse complement strand
TAGCCTGTGAGCTGACCCCTGTCCACCATCGGGATGCGCTCCATGTTTTGCATCTGCTTGTCGATCAGGAGCCTGGATTCAGCGGAAAGTGAGCTGTAGCTGGAATCCTGAGACACTCCAACCCGGTTCCAGAGCGTGGGGATCGTGTCCTGATCCGTGATCACCACAGGCAGGGGGTTCTTTTGGGTGAATTCCCGGCTGACATAATCCCAGAGGTCTTCGGCAAAGAAATCGTGTGTGCTGATCTGGATATAGCGGCTAAAGACCTCGGTCAGCAATTCGGCATATTTTTCCGAGGAGCGCATGTAGTTATCCGTGTAGGCAATATATTGCGCGAAGAGCCGGGGCACAAATTCCTGTTCGCGTTTGGCATTTTGGATCAGAACCTGGGTGAGCACCGCAAAGGCCACAAAGATCACCAGACTACTGGAGATCAGATAGAGGCGCAGGCTATTGAAGCGGTTCGGATTCTTTTGCTTGATCCCAGATGCTGTCGAGTTCTTCGAGGCTGGCCTCATGAATATCTTCCCCCACGGTCTGATAGTGGTTTTCGATGAAGTTGAAGCGTTGCATGAATTTACGGGTGCATTCCTTCAGCGCGCTTTCGGCATCTATATGCAGCTTGCGAGCCAGATTTACCATCGTAAAGAGCAGATCTCCCAATTCCTCCCGTATATGCGCGGCGTTTTCGGACGCCAGAGCTTCATCCAGTTCCGCCCTTTCCTCGTCCAGCTTGGCCAGAATTGGTTTCAGGCTCTGCCAATCAAAGCCCACGGAGGCTGCTTTTTCCTGAGTGCGCTGCGCGTAGATCAAAGCCGGCAGGGCTCTGGGAATGCCTTCCAGGACCGATTTGCGGTGGCTCTTCTCTTGTTTCTTGAGGCGTTCCCAATTCAGCTTGACCTCGTCCGCGTCTGCAAGAGACAGGTCTCCAAACACGTGCGGATGCCTGCGCACCAGCTTTTCGGAGATTTTCTTCAGAACGTCCGCCATTCCGAATCTGCCCTCTTCCGCGGCGATCTGGGTCTGGAACACTATGTGCAGCATCAGATCACCCAGCTCCTCGGAAAGCGAGATATCGTCTTTATCTTCAATGGCTTCCACGACCTCATAAAGTTCCTCGATAAAGTTTGGTACCAGTGACTGGGGTGTCTGTTTAATATCCCAGGGACAGCCGGAGACCGGATCCCGCAAGCGGGCTATGATCCCGGTCAGGTCATCGAATTCTTGCATCTGACTTCCTTTGTGCGCTTATAGATAAAAGCCAGCGCCAGCCAATAGACCACGCTGATCTCATATTGCTGGATGAAAATATCCGTGAGGCAGGCAAAGAGCACCGTGATCATCCCCAGCAGGATCATGTAATCGAAGCTGTCGTGCCGTCCCCGGATGCAGGTTTGATAATAGTTTTTCAGGATGGACCAGATCAACAGGAAATAGGCCAGAAAACCAAAGATGCCGATCTCCAGAAGGATCTTGAGATACACGTTGTGCGGATGCTTGGCATAGAGAAAATCAAAGGGAGCGATCGCGATATACCACTGTTTCCAGGTCTCGATCCCGATCCCAAACAGAGGATGAGCCGCTATCTGCAGAGAGGAATGATACCACGCCAACAGACGCACGAAAAAGGAATAATCCAGCTCAAAACTGGATTGGATCCGCGTCATCATCGAGGCCGGAATAGCCAGGGGAACCATCAGCAAAGCAAGGATCCCCACCCAGCGAAAACGTTTGATGCGCCACATCATCAATCCGATCCCAAAAACCACCGCGACCAACGCGATCCGCGTGTAGGTGTACATCATGCCCATAAAAATAAGCAGCACAGCCAGATACCACAGAAACTTCTCCCGCCTGTCCGGGCTCTTCATTGCCAATCCCAAACCAAAGAAGAAGCACATCGTGTAAAAACCATTGATTGTCATCGCCGTGAACCACAACGACCCCAGGCGTTTATCCGGGAAGAGCAGACCCAGGATCACCCCCACGAATCCCAAAAATGCCGCAACCACAGTCAAGGCCCGGATCCAGAGCTCAAAATCTCCTTTTCGCACCCGCGAATTGTTCACAAACAAGATGCAAACCATGGGCACGATCAGGGTGCTGGTGAAGAAGATGACAGCATCTCCCAGATCCCGGGCGCGGACCAAACCCTGCACACAGGCGGCTGTAAGCACCATGAAGGCAAAGGGATAGGGTAGCTTCAGACGTTGCGGCTGCTCGTAAAAACTCATCACATAGCTGAAAACAAAGACCAGAATCAGGCTATAAAACGTGGCAGGCAGAGGTTTGATAAAATAGAGCGCGGAAAACATCAAAGTGGAACGGAAGGCAAAACCAAAGAACAGACTGTAGACCAGCCAGGCTCCAAAAGCGAAGATCATGAACACGATCTCTGTGTTTCCCAGGCTCTGAACCGGGATCGCCAGATATAGAGATAAAGCCGCGGCTATTAAAAGCAGGGGAATTAGTCCGGGATTCCCGAACCGGATCCGCCCCCGTCTTGCAGAGGGGGAACCGATAGTCTGAGCTCTGTGTTCAGGATCGGACATTTCTTTGCTGGTCCTTTGGCGCCGGGTTCTTTACCAGGCGTCCCTGATCTCTTTGATGCGGTCTTTATTGTTTGAAAACACAGAGCCGATCAAGACCAAAGCAGAGGCAACAATGAAAGACAAAAAAGCGGCAGCAAGACAGATGATGGCTCTGCGGGGGCGCACTCGCAAACCGGCTTCCCGGGGACGATCCAGGATGTCCAGAGTAGGCATGTCTCTGAGCTCTTCCAGACGGGCAGCCTCATACTGGGGATAAAGGAATTCGAAGACTTTGGTCTGGATCTCGAGATTCATCTTGAGCTGGGCAAATTTCGAGCCCAGATCCGGCAGGCTGGAGATGTTCACCATGTAGGTGGGTTTGATGCCCCCTCCGCTGTTGTTTTCGATGCTTCTGATCTGCTTTTGCAGCTCTGTTCGTTTGGTCTGAATATCTGCCAAAACCGGGGAATCCGCACTGTAGTTCTTACGTGCCAGTTCATATTCCACGTCCAGCTTCATCTTTTCAGCCACCAGGCTGGAATAGGACTCGATCAGAGCGGTGGTCTGAGCCTCCAGATCGATGGCTTTGTTACGGGTCTGAAAATCACGCACGGCAAGGATCAGCGAGTCGATCTGAGCCCGGGTGCTGTTCACTCTTCCTTCCAGAAACTCCCGGTTCATCTTGCCTTTGGTGAGCTTTTGCACCTTGTTATAGTGCTCCAGTTTACTCAGGTAATGATCCGCGATCTCGCGCGACATTTTTTTGCTCTTGGATTCAATCCGGAGCTTGATCAGGCCGCTTTCCTGGTCAAATTCGATCGCCACCATTTTCTGATGCATCAATTTGAGCGCTTTGTCCATGCGGGCCAAACTGTCCGGCTTGGTGATCTTGAAGTAATTGATGAGATTGAATTTGCGGATCACATCCTCGGAAAACTCGCGCGATTTCATGGCAGTCACGAAATTGATCGATTGATCGCCTCCCCCGGTATCGAGGAATTTGGAGGTGAGCCCACCCAGTCCGGGCAGGTCGAAAGGCAGCGCGGTGCCTGTCTCGCCAACGGCATAAAAACTGGCGCTGGAGCTCCAGATCTGCGGCGTCAACAAGCTGTAGATCACTGCGGCAATGCTGACCACCGCAACGAAGACAATGATAAAGGTCTTGTTCGCGCTCAGCAATCTGATCAGTTCAAAGAGGTCAAACTCTTTTCTTTCCATTCTCTTATCTGTCCTTTAAGGGTAAAATCTCGGCTAAAATAAGCATTATGGCAAGATATTTCAAGCACTCATACTGTCAAGCTTTAGTGTACAGGCGCTCGCCGTAGCGCCTATCTTTATTTGAAACACGGAGGCACAGAGACATAGAGCAGAGAAGGCTGGAACCCGGAAATTCTCTAAATGTTTGCAGTGCCGTTATCTGGATTCCTGCCTCCGCAGGCATGACGGGGGAGTGTGTGCAGGAATGACGGAGGTTTCGTCACTCCTCACTCATCACTCATCACTCATAACTCATCACTCATAACTTCAAAAGTACCTCAGCCAGATGTATAAAGTGGAGATCAGCAGTGAATTAAGCATATAGATGATCCCGATCTTGGTGAAATCTTTGAAGCTGATATGAAATCCGTTGCGATTGGCGATTCCCACGGAGACGATGTTCGCCGAGGCTCCGATCAGGGTTCCGTTCCCACCCAGGCAGGCTCCCAGGGAGAGCGACCACCAGACCGGGTTCATGGCTTCACGGGAGACTCCGTGCCCTATTTTTTCGATCAGCGGGATCATGGTTGCCACAAAGGGGACGTTGTCCACAATGGCAGAAAAGATCCCGGAAAACCAGAGGATGATGAAGGAAGTTGTCTTCAGATTGCCCCCGGTGGAGCTGATGATCTTTTTGGCAGCAATGTCCATCACACCAGTCGCGATCAGGCTTTCCACCAGCATAAAGAGCCCGCTGAAGAAGAGAATGGTCTGCCAGTCGATATCATGGATCAGCACCTGATCGACGTGCTTGCGATTGTTGATGATCAGCAGGACCAGCCCCGCGATCATGGCAATGGTCGATATTTCCAGCTTAAGCTGGGATTGCAGTAAAAAGGCGGTGAGCATTAGCCCGACCACCACTAAAGAGCGGTGGAGCAGCTTTCTGTTCTTGATCAGGTTAGCTTCGTTGTAATCCATCAGGCGGGCGCGATTCTCATTGGTAACCACCATCTTTTTGTGATAGAGCAGCCAGGTGATGCCCAGGCTGGAAGCGATGATCACAAGGATAACAGGGGTCAGATGATAGATAAATTCAATAAATGAATAGTCCGTGGCGCTTCCGATCATGATATTGGGAGGGTCACCGATCATGGTGGCAGTTCCTCCGATGTTGGAAGCAATGGCCATGGTGATGATAAAAGGCACCGGGCTGATCTTGAGTTCGGACGCGATCAGTAAGGCTATGGGCACCAACATCATGACAGTGGTCACGTTATCCAGAAAAGCGGAGACAAAAGCGGTCACAAAAAACATGAAGAGCATGATGCGGACGGGTTTGGCCTGGGCTGCCTTGGCGGTTTTGATCGCCAGATATTCAAACAGCCCGGTTTCCTTGAGCACGCTCATCACCATCATCATTCCGATCAGAAGGAAGATCACATTCCAGTCGACTGATTCAAAAGCCTGTTCCTGACCGACCAAACGGAGCATTACGACTAAAAATCCCCCAAAGAGAGCAGCAGTCATTTTGTTGACCCACTCGGTCATGATCAGGATATAAGTAAACCCGAAAATTGCGATTGCGATGATCATCGATATCATGATTTGAACACCTTTCTGAAGACTTCCATGGCTGTGATCACACCCAGCAGTTTGTGATCCCTGACCACGGAAATAAAACGTTTCTTATGCTGGATCATCTCAAAGACCGCTTCAATGATCGAAGCAGAGGGATCCAGCGTGATCCCGTCGTTCACCATGATCTCACCAACAGTCTTGATGTCTTCCTGCACAAAGAGCTGTTCCAGAGGCTCAAAGCTGCCCAAAAAGCCCAGATGATCCATCATCAGCATATAATCCGGAATCCCGACCTTGAGCAGGTTGAGCACATCGACTTCGCCCATATAGCTTCCGTCGCTCTTCACGACTGGCATTCCGGCAACGTGACGTTCATTCATCAGATTGCCCAGATCCCGCAGCTTGGCTTCCGGACGGATCGTGATGGGGTCGCTGTCCATGATATCGCTGCAGGTGAGCTCGGTTTTCACGCAGATATTGTGTTTGCGCAAGAGCCCCAGGACAGCCCCTCCGTCTCTGGCTTGTTGCAATTGAGACATAATATCGGGATTGGCAGAGAGCTTGAGCAGGGTGGCAACCAGGTTCAGATAAAGCTTGGAAGATGATTTGTCCGTGATGATCAGCACCACCAGTCTTGCCGGCGTGCCATTGTAATCGGCAGGGTTCTGCAGGAAGGTCATGGCAATCACGGTATCGTTAAAATTGTCCAGACGGATATGCGGGATCGCCAATCCGCTGGGATAGGCTGTGGACGAAACAGCGTCCCTGGCAAGAACCAAATCCACTATTTGAGGGCTTGGAAGAGGCAGTTTGTGGTGACGGTTGATGCGGCCGATCTGATCCGCGTAGATCTCGGCAGTGCTCTTGAGGCTGGTCTCAAAAGCGATTGTATCTGCATCCAAGTAACTGGATAATAGCATCTTAGACTCCTATGCTGAATATTTCCGCGGCACATTATAACTGTCTCTCAAAGAGTCAAGGAGAATATTGTACAATAAATCAAGATTAGGCCCGTTTTGCTTGAGAATTTAAGATTTAAGATTTAAAGCGGCGCCCTTAAATCTTAAATCTTAAATCTTAAATCCCTTCAGGCTTTCCAGATCTCCTGCGCATACCGTTTAATGGTCTCATCTGAGGAGAATTCCGCCATTCCCGCGATGTTTGCCAGGGACTTTGCGCTCCAGCTCAGGCTGTCCGCGTAGCAGGTCTCCACTTCTTCCATGGTTTTGCGATAATCAGGGAAATCGGCGATCAGGCAATAGTTATCACCCAGATGGAGCAGGCTTTCGATCAGGGGGTCAAAGAGCCCGGGCTGGAGGGGGTTCAATTCATCTGAAGCCAGAAAGCTGAAGACTTCCCGGGTGAAGGGATCAGCCTGCATCAGGGCATAGGGATGGTAGCCTCCTGCTTTGAGGCTGTTGACTTCCTGCGCGGTCATCCCAAAGATGAAGAAGTTTTCGGGTCCCACCGCGTCCCGCATTTCGATGTTGGCTCCGTCCAAAGTGCCGATGGTGAGAGCTCCGTTGAGCGCGAACTTCATGTTTCCGGTGCCGCTGGCTTCGGTTCCGGCAGTTGAAATCTGCTGGGAAAGCTCACTGGCAGGCATGATGCGCTCTGCCAGGCTGACGGAATAGTTTGGCAAAAATACTACCTGCAGAAGTTTGGAGAGCTCTTTGTCTTTCTTGAGCCAATCGGAAATGGCGTTGACAAAGCGGATGATAAGCTTGGCCTGATAGTAGCCGGGAGCAGCTTTTCCGGCAAAGAAGAAGGTGTGGGGATAGACTTCCCGGGGATGGTCGTTTTTGATCGTCAGAGCCAGATGCAGGATATGCAAGGCATTGAGCAATTGACGTTTATATTCGTGGATCCGCTTGGCTTGAAAATCAAAGATACTCTCCGGATTGACCCTGATCTTGTGAGTGGCAAGCAGGAACCTGGCAAAGTCCGCTTTGTTCAGCTGTTTCACCTGGCGCAACTCATTCAGGAAGGCGGTATCCTTGCTGAAGTCCTCTAACTTATGCAGTTCCAGAGTGTTTGTCATCCAGCTCTCACCCAGGGCTTGGGTGATCAGATCCCGCAAACGGGGATTTGCCAGCATCAGCCAGCGCCGGGGTGTGATCCCGTTGGTTTTGTTGTTAAAACGCTCCGGATACAGCCCATAGAATTCCGGGAAGACGCGTTCTTTGAGGATCTCCGAGTGCAGCGCGGAAACACCGTTGATCGAATGCGAGCCCAGAATTGCCAGATTTGCCATGCGCACGCTTTTGACGGGCTCTTCTTCGATCAGGGAGAGTTTGCGCAGCGTGTCGACCGGGGTCTGGATCGAGATCAGACTGTCCATGAACCGCTGATTGATCTCGTAGATGATCTGCAGATGCCTCGGCAGAAGCTGTTCAAACAGGCTCACTTGCCACTTTTCCAGGGCTTCCGGAAGAATGGTGTGGTTTGTATATGCCAAGCATCCCTGCGTGATCTCCCAGGCTGTAGCCCAGGGGACTGTGCGCAGGTCGTGCAGAACTCGCATCATTTCTGCAACGGCAATGGCAGGGTGAGTGTCATTCAGCTGGATCGCCACCTCGTTGGGCAAGTCACGCAAGTCGTTGTGTTTTTTGTCAAAACGGCGCAGAATGTCCTGAATGGTCGCGCTCACAAAGAAGTATTCCTGACGCAGACGCAATTCCTTGCCCCGGAGGTTGTCATCCTTAGGATAGAGCACCTTGGAGATGAGTTCGGAGTGGTTTTTGCCGGAGACAGCCTGGACATAATCGCCCTCGTTAAACACACTGAGGTCAAAATCACGGGAAGACTTTGCTGCCCAGAGTCTGAGGGTGTTGATATAGTCATTTCTAAAGCCCGGGATCAGATAGTCGCAAGCCATTGCCATCACCACGTCTCCGGGATGCCAGACTTGTTTCTTGTTGCCTTTTGGACCGGATATTTGTTCCACGGATCCCGCAAAGTAGACCGGGAAAAGACGTTCCGGATGCGGAATTTCCCAGATCGAGCCGTAGCGTAGCCAGTTATCCGGAGTCTCGTGTTGTTCTCCGTCTTTAAGGTGTTGGAAAAAGATCCCGTATTCATAGCGGATGCCATAGCCATAGGCAGGGATCTTCAGGCTGGCCATGGAATCCAGAAAGCAGGCTGCCAGACGCCCCAAGCCCCCGTTCCCCAAGCCGGCATCCCATTCCAGTTCCTGCAGCACATCCAGATTGTAGCCCAGTTCCTTGAGTGCTTTGAGGCTGCTTTGCTCCAGATCGAGGTTGAGGATGGCATTGCCCAGGCTGCGTCCCGTAAGGTATTCCAGGGAAAGATAATAGACCCGTTTGCTGTCTTTGGCATACTCCTCGGGCTGAGTCCTCAGCCAGCGGTCCAGCAGCACGTCCCTGACCGCTCCCGCAAAGGAAAGATAGATATCCAAAGGCGTGGCGCTGTATTGATCCTTGCCCTGGACGTATTTGAGATGATGCACAAAGCTGCTCACCAGCTCTTGGGCAGAGCCCTCCAGAGCGGATCCGGAAATTCGATCAGCCAGACTTTGCTTCATGATGATCCTCCCGAAGCCAAAGCTTATATCTTGATGCGGATAGTATAGCTAAGGAAGCATTTTTGGCAAAGGAGAATTATCTGCTGCTAATCAATTGACCACCATGAATTTGCCTTGATATGAAGCAGCGGAGGCTGGTTTTACTTGCAAGCGGTAGAAATAGACTCCGGTCCCAAGCTTTAAATTCCTCAGGCTGATGTCTTTACCTTCAATATCGTATCGCTCCACCATTTGACCCCTGAGGTTGAAGATCTGCAGCTCGCCTTTCAGTTGTTTGTCTGCTTTGAAAGTGAGAACAGAGCCACCGGACAGGGGATTGGGATAGACCTGCAAAACCGGCAGGCTAAGCTGGGGATCCTGATTGGAAGTGGGTTCAGGGGCAAGCTTGAGGTCGGTGGACATCAGGGCAACGGTATAGTCCTTCCAGAAACTGAGGTCGGGATGAAGCAGCTTTACTGTGCCATTAGCGGACCAGTTGGGAGCCAGCACAGCGATCAGGGAAGAATTGCCCACCACCTCTGAACCTCCGTTGGGAAGCGGGTTTGAGATTCCGTGCAGAATGGAGTAGTTAACGGGGTCATAGCTGAAGAGGTTGATCCCGTTGCTGTCCGCAACCAATGCCAGTTCGGAATCTGCGATCCAGATCCGGCCCGGGGTCCCTCCCAGGGGGATGGTTTGGATCAGGGAATCGCTGGAACTGTCGATGACGCAGATGCTTCCGGCAATATCTGCCCAGTTACCCGTGCAGGAAACATGCAGCGCGCCGTCCTGCAGAGCCAGATATTGCGGATTTGGACTCACGGGGATGTCCCGCAGTTTGGTGAAGCTGATCAGATCGATCACGGAGACAGAACTGCCCGCGTAGTTTTGCGCGTAATTTCCGGAATTGCAGACGTAGAGCTTGTTGCCCATAACCAATAAGGCTTCCGGGGCTGTTCCCACACTCACGCTTCCGGTAACGCTTCCGCTTGTGAGATCCACCCTGTAGACCTTGCCGGTAAACAAGCCACTCACATAGAGCATGCCTTCGTGCAGCACGGCATCCCAGGGGTTGACTCCCGGGCCGATAAAGATGTTGGACAGGGTGTTACCGCTGTCCCTGTCGATCTTTTGGATCGCATTATCCCCTGAATTCACAGCCCAGATGTAGTCGTTATCGACCACGATCTTATTGGGGACGTTGCCCAGAAGAGCAAAGCTGTTATTAACGGTGTCTGTGGAAGTGTCGATCCGGCTCAGGGTGCGGGATTGGGAATTGACCACGTAAATGATTTCAGCAGAGGCAGATCCGCTAGCAAGGAGCAAGAGGCTGAGCAGCAGAGCGGGTTTCAGGAGGGAGGATATGTTTTTCATTTATTTTTCCTATTTAAATCTTGCAGTTTTGAAGAGAGGGAGATCCCGGTCTGCCAGTTGAAACCGGGCTGGGGAGTGTAGGCGTAGATGTCATAGCGTTTATCCAGCAGGTTATTGGCTTTCAGATCCAGCCGTAAATCGAAGTAGGGCAAGCTGATCCGGTAAAAAGCCGCAGCATCTAAGAGGTCGAAAGAGGCCAGGGGGTCGATCAGGTTGTCGACGGTGCTATATTGCTCTCCCGTATAGCTATAGCTGAGGCTGATGCCCTTTTTATCATCACCAATGCTCAGCTTTATTGCTGCTTTGAAATCGGGAGTATAGACCAGTCTTTTGTTATAACCGGGGCTGGGGCTGCCATCCGGATTCCGGGATTGATCTATTGCCTCAGTAAAGGTTACGCTGCCGCTCAGGCCAAGGTAAGAGCTTATGTCCCAAGTGCTTTCCATCTCCAGATTGCTGATCTCGACACTGCCCACATTAAAGGGTTTCCAGGTCGCGCCATTCAGATAATACTGCCTCCATTGGATGAGCTGATCCACCCAATTCTGAAACCAGGCGATTCGAAGGCTGAAGGGCTCCAAACCCAGCTCAGCGTAGAGGTTATAACCCAAAGAGCTTTCGTTTTCCAGCTCCGGATTGCCGACAGTTTCGCTGTCTCCGATCCAATACATATCAAAGAGCGAAGGCTGGGAGAAAGCAGTGCCCAGATAAGCCCCGAGCTTCAGCTTGTCCAGAACCGGCAGAGAGAGCTCATGTTCCAGACGCCAGGTGGGATGCAGTTCACTCTCGCTCAGGTCTCCCCGCACCGCTCCGGAGATACTGTAGTCTCCAAAGCTCGGATACAAATGGTGTTTAGCCCTAAAGGCCAGAGCGCTGTTAGCTCTGTCTCCGCTGCTTGCGTTTTGGACAGCTAAGTTCTTGTAGCTGAAGCCGATCAGTTTGAATTCCGCCTCCATGCCAAGCTGACTGTCTTCCAGAAAGAGGCTGCTCCCGGCTTTGATCCCGTAATCAAGCTGGTCCTGTTGGTAATGGCTGGCTGCAAAGGGATTGGTGGAGCCCAGATTGGAGAAGGAACTGCTGTCCGAATTGCGCCAGAGAATCAGTTCAGAGCTCGTCTTCCGGAAGCTGTTCTGCAGTTTCAGACTGTGCCGGGAATAGGCTCCGGTGAGTCTGGAGGCGTCATACAGCTCCAGGAAGTTGATCGGGCCGGGCAGCTCCCGCACAAAGCTGCCCAGGTTCAAGCTGTAATTCAGATCCAGCGCTTTGAACCGGTAGCCGCTTTTCAGCCAGAAGTTATCCGCGGTTTTGCGGTTGTGCCGGCGTTTCAGTTCCGGCTCGATATTCCAGAAGGAGGGTGTGTCGTAAAAGAAATCGTTGCGCGCGTCCTGATGCGAGAATTCCGCGCTCAGGGAGAGGGCGTCTTTGCCATATGCAGCTCCGTAGCTTTGCTTCCACAGCCCGAAAGAACCCGCCCCGGCAGAGAGATTGAGCTGCGGAAAGCTATCTGAGGCAAGGCTTTTGCTGTGCAGATGGATGATTCCTCCGATGGCAGCAGAGCCTCCATAGACCGAGGAATTACCTTTGATGATCTCGATCTGGCTGATCTGCGCCAGGGGGATGGAGCTGAAGTCAAAAGCCTCTCCGGAAGGGTTTAGCACCACTCCGTCCAGCATCACCAAACTGTGCCGGCTGAAGCTTCCCAACAGGGATACAGTCTGCCTCTCCCCGCTCAGCTTGACGTCCGTGCTGCTGAAAGAAGGATTGGAGAGCAGCAGCTCAGCGCTGCTTTGCAGGTTTCCATTGGTGTCCGGGCTGATGATAAACGCGTTCAGGGAAGGGCTTTGAGGCTGCTCTGCCCGCACCAGAATGGTGGGTAGGATGATCTCGGAACGCTGCAGGATGATCGGACCGGATAGATTCTTAAAACTGAGAACCAGAGGATGATAGCCGATGCGGGAGATATAGACACTGTCTGCTGTGGCATCGATTTTGAAGCTGCCGTCCGCAGAACTGCGGACGCTGTGTTTTCCCGCTTTGAGCGTGGCTCCGGAAATGGCTTCTCCATCTTCATCAAGCAGTGTTCCGGATACCGCAAAGACAGACGCAGTGCAGCAGAGCAGGATCAGGAAAAGCAGGATTTTGGAGCAATAAAGCCCTCTCCAGCCGGGTGGAGAAGAGCCGCTGCAGGTTTCAGTTTTTAAGTACATTTTTGTTCACCTCAGGAAAAATCTGTGATTTGAAGTGAACAGGCTGGAGCCACAGCCTCATACACCGGAGGCCGGATCCAGACTTGGTGGCAGGTTTCCTGGCTTGCAGCGGCTGCTTATCAAAAAGCTAAAAACCACCTTCCCATCTTCATAAAGACAGTGACGGCTTTTACCATAAAGTGCTGCGTACAGTGGCGGAGACCGCTTCCGATTTTAACGGAATTCCCC
>JAKLEY010000048.1 GCA_022711455.1 Candidatus Cloacimonadota bacterium | reverse complement strand
CCCCTCCAATCCTCCACCCCTCCAATCCTCCACCCCTCCAATCCTCCACCCCCCCAATCCTCCACCCCTCCAATCCCCCCCCCCCCCCATCCTCCCCCCCCCCACCCCCCCCCCCCCCCCCTCCCCCCCCCCCCCCCCCCCCCCCCCCCCTGCCAGCCCCTACCCTCGCCCCATCCTCCCATCACGCTGCCTTCTCGCTCTCATTACCCTGTCGAAGCGGTTTGAAAGCGGTATGATAGCGGTATGATACCGATTTGTCAGGGATATGATCGGTAGTATCCGGGTCAGAAAAGTGACGAGTGACAAGTGGGGTGCAGGGGTGCAGGGGTGTAGTGTCCCCCGCTCTGCCTTCTGTTTATCAGTGTTCTCAGTGTCCTCAGTATTCTCAGTGTCCTCAGTGTTGAAAGAAGTGACGAGTGACGAGATAGCGTTTCGCTCTCAGCCTTTCTCTGTGTCTCTGTGTTAAAATAAAACTGCCGTCGGATCAGAGTCCGACACTACAGGTTGCCTTTCTCTGTGTCTCTGTGTTAAAATAAAACTGCCGTCGGATCAGAGTCCGACCCTACAGGTTGCTTTTCTCTGTGCCTCCGTGTCTCTGTGCCTCTGTGTTAAAATAAATATGCCGTCGGATCAGAGTCCGACCCTACAAAAACACATGCCGTCGGATCGGCATCCGACACTACAAAAAGCCCCGTGATTACTCACGGGGCTTCTCTATCTGTGATTTAACTTATTCTATTCGAAGGAGATGATCTCGCTGGAGTAGGGCGAATACATCAGCACGTTTTCGGAGCCGAAATCTTCCCAGAGCTCAAAGAGCCTGACATAATCCTCACTGATGGCTTCCAAAGCGCCCAGAGGCAGCATGCCCAGCAGGGGATTGGATTTCAAGTTCACCTGGAAGCCCGAATCCGAGCTGGTGGCATCCACCAGTTTCATTTCACCCTTGATCCCGGTCAGCTCACGCATCTGCGCGCTCGCCACGTCCAAACCTCCCAGAGCGTCCACGAGCCCGATCTCGAGGGCTTGCGCACCGGTCCAGACCCTGCCCTGAGCGTTGCGTTTCACAGCGTCCAGATCCATGCTCTTGCGGCCTTTATCGACCTTGCCCACAAAATCGTTGTAGGTGTTTTCGATCAAGTTGGTCATGAGCTGTTTTTCATCTTCGCGCCAGGGACGGTACATGGAGCCAAAATCTGCCCGCTTGCCTTTATTGACCGTGGACCAGTTCACCTTCACTTTTTTGAAGGCATTTTCAGCATTGAAAGTCAAGCCGATCACACCGATCGACCCGGTGAGGGTGGCAGGATCAGCAATGATCCTATCTGCCTGGCAGGCAATGTAATAACCTCCGGATCCGGCAACTCCTGCCATGGAGACGACCACCGGAAGTTTGTTCTCGGTCTGAGCCAAACTCAATTCCCGCAGGATGATATCAGAGGCCTGAGCGGAGCCGCCCCCGCTGTCCACGCGCAGAATGATCCCTTTGTAGCTCTTATCTTTACGAGCTTTGCGGATCAGGTTCACGGTGGTATCGTGAGCTATCTTTTGACCCGGTTCTCCCGAGCCCATCACGATATTGCCCTGAGCATAGATCACAGCGATCTTCTTTTCCTTGGGCAGAGCCCAGCTGTAATCCATATACTCAGTGGCAGCGGATATTCTGTTGCTGAATTTGAATTCATCCTTCATGATTTTTGCCAGCTCATCCTGGTAGATGATGCCATCCACCAAACCTGCTGCTAAAGCGTCACTTGCCAGATAATATGGACCTTCATCGATGGTCTGAGCCGCGGATTTGGTCAGTTTTGAAGCCCTGCCGGTTTCGATCTGAGCCAGCATCTGCTCATAGATGCTGCCCAGGAGGGAATCGTACATCTCGCGTTCGGAAGCAGTCATTTCCGTTTCTGAGAGCTGATTTCCGGCTGTTTTGAAAGGATGAGAACGGAAATTGAGCACTTCGATCCCCACCGCGTCCAAGAGACCCTTGAGATAAGGACTGTTCACAGAAATGCCTTTCAGGTCCAGACTGCCCTGGGGATTGAGGTAGATCTTGTCGGCAGCGGCAGCCGCGAAGATATAGCCACCATTGGAAATATTATCGTAGTAGGCGATTACCTTTTTGCCGCTCTTCCGGAACTCGCTGAACGCGCTCAGCAATTCCTGCTGCAAGGCAAAGGAAGCGCTGAAGGAAGGATTGATCAGGCTGATCCCACTCACGCGGGGATCCGCGGCAGCAGTCTTCAGATCCTTGATCACCTGCTCGATCTCCAGCTGATTACCATCGAAGACGCTGAGCGGACCCAGCTTGTATTTGGCAGCTTTATAGGTAACGACTTCGCCCTTGAGCTTCATATCATACCAGGATTTGCTTTTGATCCCAAAGAGCGGTTTGAAACTGTTCTCAGAGAGATGCAGATAACCCACTCCGTAGTTATCGTTCTCTTTTATGCGGTAACGCGTACCCAGCTCGTTGGATCTGGATCTGAGGCTGAAATTCAGCATTGCGGATTCGGTTTCCAGATTGTAGCTGGCTCCGATCAGCAGTCCATCCAGAACCTGGGTATTGATCCCGAGGCTGGGTTTGAAGGTTTTGTAATCCGTTCCGTCAAAAGCGTAATCAAGATCCCCGGAGAGTTCCAGAGCGTAATCCTTCTTCATCCCTGCAAAGGCCAGAGGACGCAAAGCCAGTCCCGCGTGATAGGCCGGACGGTCTTTGTAAGGATTATCCCATCTGAAAGCCAGCGAAGCCGCGTCGTGCGGACGATAGGTGACCGCGCTGCGGAAATTGCCTTTCCCGGTTTTGTTGTTAGTCCAGCCATAACTGCTTCCCACATATAGATTTGGCAGGATATGGCGAGGAAAGAATTCCGTACCCGAAGCAAAAGTGTGGTGATCAACACCCTCGTTGTGTTCATAAACGTAGGAAATCCCTTCCATATTGGCAAAGAACCAATAGTGATCCTGCCACTTCTCCTCGTTATTGAGATGAGCCCAACCCAGGCCTCCGGGCTTTCCGGTGCCCAGAAGAGACGGATTGATCAGGGGACTGAACATATCATCCGCGGTGGCCGACGGAATATCGAAATATTCCAGATTCATCATCCCCGCAGGGTTGTCCGCAAATGCCAGACTCAGCAGACTGAGAGCCAAGAGCACAAGCGCGATCCTGAACTTGTTTTGCATCTGATCCTCCTTAATTAGGAAACACTTATAAAATCATTAAGGCCGCACTGCCTTAGTGTTGTAGTCAACTATAACAGTATAGCAATACTGTCAAGATTTATCTATCTTGAATTGTTGTAATTTTCAAAATGATCTGGATTCGTCAAGTAGAAATGATCAATATCCGGCTTATTTGAGCAAGACGAGTTTTTTGATCTCAGAACAGGTTCTGGTGCGGAGTTGATAGAGATAGACGCCGGATGGAAGGTCCCGGCTGTCGAGGCTGACCTGATGATATCCCGGGCTGAGGGTGTGGCGGGCGACGCTTTGTCCGCGCAGATTGAATAATGTGAGGATGCCTGTTTCCCGCTGAGCTATGTGAGTTTTGATCCGGGTCGTCTCACCCATGTGAAAAGGGTTGGGGAAGGCATCATAAAGGTTTGAAACATTGGCTGCATCGGGGGCCAGATCCTCATCCACGGGCGTTCCGAAAGCTAATTCAGCGACAAAGATATCTGTTCCTCCACTGGATGTGAACGACTGTGAGCCAAAACATGCATAGGTCCCAAAATACCCCGTTAGGCAGATGTTTCCATTGCCATCCAGGGATATATCAGTGCTAACTGGATATCCACTTGTGCTGGACACCAGGATCCAGTTTCCGGATGGATCCAATTTGGCAATAAACATATCCATACCAGTTGAGTTGATGAGCTGGTAGGTGCCGAAAGCAGTAGTTTCTGACCAAATATTTCCTGTCAGGTAGGAATTACCAGCGTTGTCAGTGGCTATGCTCCAACCATAGTCCTCGCCTGCCCCACCTGCGCTGACTGCCCAAAGCCAGTTTCCCGCTGTATCCAATTTGGCGGCAAATATATCTGGATAACCATTGACAGATGTAATTGTGAAAGGCCCGAAAGAGGCGGTTCCATTATAAGCACCAGTCAGTAAAACATTGCCGGAACCATCCACAGCAATACCATGCACTGTAACAAGGTTACTCTCTGTGATCGTGTTTACAGCCCACATGAAATTGCCCGCGGGGTCCAGTTTGGCAGCAAAAGTCTCACTGAAACCGCTGGAGATGAGTGTGTGCGAACCGAATATTGCAGAAAAACTAAAAAGCCCGGTCAGGTAGGAGTTACCGGCACTGTCCAAAGCAATGCCCAAGCCTTCATCAGCTTCTGTCCCTCCAGCGCTAACCGCCCACAACCAATTGCCCGCTGGATCCAGTTTGGCAACGTAGATATCTCCATATCCCGCCCCGGTAATCTCATACGAGCCGAAAGTGGCAAATTCTGAGTACAAATGCCCTGTTATGACAGCATTTCCCACGCTGTCGACAGCAATGCTTCTGCCTCTATCAGAATCTGTTCCGCCCGCGCTGACTGCCCAAAGGAAGTTGCCGACGGGATCCAGTTTGGCGACAAAGATATCTGAGAATCCGCTGGAAGTGAGCTGGATAGATCCGAAGGTGGCGGATTCCTGAAAAGACCCCGTCAGATAAGAGTTTCCCTCGCTGTCCACGGCAATACCAAATCCTTCGTCATAGCTTGAACCGCCCGCGTGAACCGCCCAGAGAAAGTTGCCTGAAGTATCGAGTTTGGCGGCAAAGATATCTGCATATCCACTGGAAGTGATCATAAATGATCCGAAATATGCGGTCCCGGTAAAACGCCCCGTCACATAATGGTTGCCCTGGCTGTCTGTGGCAATGGATGAGGTCAAATCCTCGTTCACTCCACCAGCCCTGACTGCCCATAGCCAATTAGGGATTTGCGCACCTAAAGACAGCGCCAGACAGAGGATAGCGGTGCTAAGCAGTGCTTTAGTAATGGTACTCATCTTTCCTCCAGAAGGATGTTTCAACAGGACGAAGTATTCTTTGAGGAGTCGGATAAATATGTCAAGACTTTTTTTGGATCGTTATATTGTTATCGACTTATGCTCTTATCGCACCTTACCTCAGCTTGACTGTGCGGATAAGATCAGTGATTTCCGTCATCCTCAATATCGCATGACTTTCGAGGTGCTGATTCGACTTCCCTGCCTCATCCTGAGCAGGTAGATCCCCGGGGAGACAGCAAGCCCTGTCTTGTCTTTGCCATCCCAGATAAGTTCCTGTCCTCCAGACCCATGCAGTTTCTTAACCTGCTGCCCACGCAGATTGTAGATGACAATCTCCATAGGTTCTGCACTTTTACCGGGAATCCTGATAAACAGATTCTGAGCAAAGGGATTGGGATAGCAAATGAGATCACACCCGAGCTCCGGTGCAGTTTCGTCATCATTTGATACCACTATGTCCCAGGTAAAGTCGGTTTGGCTTGACCCGCCATCCAGATCATAATTCCAGGCACTGAGAATTCGCGTGACGTTGCCCTGTCTATCCGCAGTTATATAATCATTATATGATTCGGAGTATGAATTGTAAAATCTATGCAGTTTGACTTGATTATTGACGAGCGTTTGAGCGTATGTGTAGGCATCAGACTCCCAAAGGGAACTGCCCGCGTTCCAGCGTCTGGCTGTGATCGTGGAGGGGATAAACTTGCTGTTGGCAAATTGCTCATACAGGAATGATTGAATAGTATTGCCGAAGTAGTTCATGCAGTCAAAGCGGATATGCGCGTCTAATTCTTCCGGATACATTGAGTAAGAAAACTGAAACTTGAGATCAGGAATCCAGTTATCCGGACCGTTTTTATATGTGATCGAACTTGTCAGCATCGAGCCTTCAAAGCTACGCTTCGTGTAATAGTGGTAGTTCATGTTGTCTATATAATACAGACTATCCGCATAGCCGGTGTCGTTGTAGTGACGATACAAGGTCCTTTTGCCACGATAAGACTGATGATAGCTGCTCCAGTATTCCGTGCTTTCTTCGATTGACCTGCCCAATTCGTCCAGGATATAGTATACGTGATAGACCGGAATCTGAAACACAGAGTGGTCGATGAAGTATTCATACTTCGTCCCTGTTTCCGGATAACTCACGCTGCCGTTGTAAAGATATGCGTACCAGTAAATTCCGTTGGCCTGAGCGGAATCATGAATATACACTGAATCGACCACAATCGGATTCTCCTCATTGTAACAAAACATGTAATCCATGCTCTGGCTCATCTGCGAATACCATTCAGAATGCATGCCGATCAGACGTCTGAATTCCGATCGACCTGTTGTTGCCTGCAAGGTCAAACCCGAGAGCGCAAACGCGATCACAAGCCCCAGTAAGACATTCCTGAAAGTAAACATACCACCTCCTCTATCTGCGCAGAGCTGATCTGCACACAATGCAGACCTTTGATGCAACTTTCGCTGCTATTCGTTATTTTATCGGGGCTTCTATACATATAAACTTTCACCCGGTGATAGCACTTTACACACAAAACCCAAGCTTTCACAGCGCCGTGAAAAGTCTTCCGGGTCTGCCTTGATCAAAGGGAAAGTGTTGTAGTGCATTGGAATGGCAAGCTGGGGGTGAACGAGTTCAACGGCTTTCACGGCGTCCGGAATTCCCATGGTAAAGTTATCTCCGATCGGCAGCAGCATGATGTCGATGGGATCGCGCTCCCCGATCAGCTGCATATCCAGAAACAAACCGGTATCCCCGCAATGGTAGATGGTCTTCTCATCCACGGTGAGCACTATCCCCGCAGCGGGTCCACAGTACTGTCCATCTAAGGTTAGTGAGCCGTGATGCGCGATCGTGAGCTTCACTCTGCCAAAGGGGAAGTCGTGCGCTCCTCCGATGTGCATGGCATGGGCTTTGAAGCCTTTGGAACTCACATAGCGTGCCAGTTCGCTGACGCAGATAAAGAGCGTGCTCTCCTTATCAGCGATCTTGAAAGCATCCCCGATATGATCCCCATGAGCATGGGTCAGCAGGATATAATCTGCCTTGAGTTCAGAGGATTTGAGCGGAGCCAGCGCGTTTCCGTCCAGATAGGGATCGATCAGGAGACTGTGTCCCGCTGCGGTCTCGATTTTGAAGGCTGAGTGTCCCAGATAAGTTAAACGCATAGCAATATCTCCTATTTCAAGAGCAGCACTTTGCCGCTGCGGAATTCCTTGCCTGCCTGCAGTCTGTAGATATAGACTCCGGAGCTGAGCCTGCGCTGCTGATCATCTGTGCCATCCCAGATCAGCTGGTGTTTCCCCTTGCTCAGCAGAGCGGAGCTCAGGTCGCGCACTTTTTGTCCCCGCAGATTGAAGATCTCCAAACTGGTCTCAGTCGTCTTATCGAGACTGAAGTGGAGCCTGGTCTGAGTGCTGAAGGGATTGGGATAGCAGGAGATCCGGAGCTCCGCGGGAGGGGTAAGTTCATCTTCCAGAGCCAGGGGAGGCCAGAGCATCGGGAGCAGTGATTCCAGGAAATTGCGCACTCCCCAAGGTTGCATATAGTAGAGCGGAAAGCCAAGCAAGACCATGCTTCCGCCCTGGTCGATCTTGATTGCAACCGGTTCACCATCTCCTTCTCCATCCTGATTCATCTCCGCATTATAGAATGCGTATGTCGCACCCGGAAAAGTGTAGGTCATGGGAAGCATGCCGTTCCAGGCTGTGGCAAGCTTGGCAGGATCGACTTGCAATTGAGGATAGAAGCCCGATTCGGCTGAGATAAAAGTCGCGCTGCTGTGATAACTGAGACTGATTCCGGGTAAAAACTGATCCCGGAAAGCGGGTGTGAAGACGCTGGGATATTTCCAGCCGCTGATCACCAGCTTGCCTCCGCTCAACACATAGGAACCCAGCAGTTCCTGATTGGTCAGCAGCTGCTGTTCCGAAAAATCATCCGCGTGCCAGATCACCAGAGGAAAGTGACTCAGTTCTTCCAAAGTGGGCGCTCCCTGAATGGCATAGTCCCGGTTCTCATATTCATAACGGGTCAGGACCGTGGCATAGAACTCATCCACCATGGCATCCGTGGGCGAGATATTGGCTCCGTTTCCGTCCCTGGTCTCATCCACCACCAGGATCCCCAGATCGAAGGGAAAGGCGATCGGACTGGCTTGCAAGATATTGGACTTCAGCGAGATATATCCTCCCAGATCAACCGCGCAGACGTAGTATTCATAGCCGGTGCCATTTACCACGCTCTGGTCTGTAAAGCTTAGGCTTGACAGGGGATCGGGGGTGATCCGGCTGAAAGCGCCATCCGGCAGGGCTCTGCGATAGAGATAATATCCCAGCAGAGGGACGTCCACCGGCAGTTCACTCCAGCTCAGTGAAACTGCTCCGTTATAGGGCAGAGCGGAGAGCAGCTGCATGCGGATATGGTTGATATTGCGGGCCAGCACCCAGTGGTCCGGATCGATCTGAATGGCGTCCAGGTCCGCTTGCGGACTGTAGTTGAAGACGTTCGGACTTCCTGCCAGAGAAGCCGATATCACCACCGAATCGGCAACCGCGGCTCCTGGAATCCGCAGCGGGATATCCAGCGTGAACTGAGTGGCGGTCGGGCTCATGCTGTAGCCATAGACTTTGGCCTCTCCCGCCTGATCGGAAAAGACCACAACTGAGGCATCCGGAATCCCGGGAGAAAAGATCCACTGCTGGAAGAACTGCGTGAGATCAAGCCCGCTGTGTTGCTGTGCCAATGCGATAAATTCCTGGGTGTTGTAGTTTGAATTGGGGTAGGTGGTCAAGAGCGCACGAATGAACTGGAAGAAAACGGCGTTACCCATTTTCAGACGCAGCATGTGCAGCACGGAGGCACTCTTTTCATAGGTCGGAGGAGCAAACATCAGGTTGTACTCCGGATTGAAGATGGTGTGCGGTCCGTTGCTATTTTCCCAATTAATATAATACTGCTGGATCTGAGCGCGCAGATACTCGCAGGCCGCGGTCCAGCCTCCGTCGTGATGCCTCCACAGAAACTCGGAATAGGTGGCAAAACCCTCTTTCAGCCAGACCTCACGCATGGTGATCGGGGTGAGGTAGTTGCCATACCATTGATGGGCAAGCTCATGCGCCACGATCGATTCGTTGTTTTGGTTTCCGGTCAGATACTGCGCGCCATAGGTGGTCATGGTCTGGTGTTCCATGGCCGCATAGGTGGACATATTCACCACCATATGCCCATATTTTTCAAAGGGATAGGGCCCAAAGAGCTCAGAAAAATGCGCGATCATCTCCGGAACGTCCGCAAAATCCACTCCGGCATTGGCCAGCTGCCCGGGCAGCACAAAATTCTGAATCGGCAGAGTCCCTGCTTGCTGATTGAATTCGACGTAGGGCGCGGCAGCGAAGCCGATCACGTAGGTGGCAACAGGAGAAGAAGATACCCAGCTGTGGGTGCGGGTGCCGTCCCCGTGATCCACGATCCCCGTGCGGATGCCATTCGCTGCTGCCAGCCAGTCGCTACGCACTCTTATGTTCCAATCCACCAGTGCTTTATCCCAGGGATGGTCGTAGCTGGGCCACCAATAGCGTCCGGCATCAGGATTGGAAAGGGTGTAGATCCCGTTAGTAGTAAATTTCAAACCGATGTTGTAGGGTGCGGGGCTGAGGCCCGGAATCCCGGAATACCAGACCTTGGTGGTGAACTGCGCTCCGGCAGGCATGGAGAGCGGGATACTGATGATCCCATCCTGATGCGTGAAGGCTACTGCTGTGTTGTTCACCTGAACTGCGGTGACAGCTAAACTGCCTCCCATCAAGCGATAAGATAGCGAATTGAGAGCCCATTCCGCGGTCACCTGCGCCTCGATCATCCCCTCGATGTAGTGCGTGCTGTCGTTGATCTGCAGATTGATGGTGTATTTATTCACGTCAAATCCGGTAAGCGAATCGGCACGATCCGAGGGCCAGGGCGCCGGATCCATACTCCAGAAAGGCTGGGTGGCAAACAGCAGACTGCCGATCCCGAGCAACAGCAAAGCTGAAAAAACCGATAAAACTGAGAACTTGGTCATAAAGCATCTCCCAGGATTTAGATATTGTCAGATAATCTGCGAGCTGGGTTTATAGTCAAGGAATAAATCCGGGGGGGGGGCCAATCTATGCTTGACAAGAGTGCCCTCTGTTTTTGTCTGCCGTCATGGATATGAGCAAACACAAATACTGGATGCGTAAAGCCTTGGAGGAAGCAGAGAAAGCTGCTGCCGTGGATGAGATCCCGGTGGGGGCTGTGCTGGTGTGTGGGGATCAATTGATCTCTTCGGAACACAACCGCACCCGGCAGTTGAGCGATCCTCTGGCCCACGCGGAGAAATTGATCATTGACAAAATCATGCTCTCTGGAATCAAGTACCTCTATGACTATAGTCTTTATGTGAGCCTGGAGCCCTGCCTGATGTGCGCCGGAATGATGATCTGGAGCAGGATCGGGACGGTGGTCTTCGGTGCTTACGATCCCAAGGCCGGGGCTTGCGGTTCGGTCTATAACGTACTCAAAGACAAGAGCTTCAATCATCAGCCGGAGCTGCTTGGAGGCGTTTTACAGGCGGAAGCCTCCCAGCTCCTAAAAGACTTCTTTAAGACCAAGCGTCGGATGACTACCGATGCGATGTGATAAATATTTGTGGCACGGAGAGTTGCCAGAGTGGTTGATCGGGACGGTCTCGAAAACCGTTGTGCCTTCACGGGCACCCAGGGTTCGAATCCCTGACTCTCCGCCATTAATTCCAAGGCTCAGGATGGTTTCAGCTCATGAAGCTGGATGAAGCGCTTTTGCAGGACTACTTGCTCTGTGACGCCAGCCAGCCCCTGATCTCGAACGGCTGTCTGGAAGAAGAACTGAGCCTCTATCATATATCCCCGCCCTCTGCCACTCTGCTCTTTGAGGAATTCTATGCCCTCACCGGCAAGGAACTAAGCCCTAAATCTCTGCCCGAGGAACTTTCAGGAGGTCAAAAAGTGCTCCTGATGGCATTGTTAGCCCTCCACAGCCCCGCTTCCAAAATCATCATCATCGATCTCTTTTGCGCTCTGGATCAGGATAAACGTCTGCTCTTGAAAGAACTGATGGAGCGCTATTCCCCCCATAGAGAAATCAGATTGGAGAGCGGAACATGCTGATCACAGCAGGTGTCCACTCCATCTGGCCGGGCTTCAGCCTGGAAAACCAGCAGGAGATCGAGCTGCTGCCGGGCAGGAGTTATCATCTGCGGGGAAGCAACGGCAGCGGAAAATCCTCTTTCTTAAAGCAATTGGTTCTGCCCGGGCTATTGGCCGGACGGCAGGATCAGTTCCTGCTCTATTTTGAGCAGCAGATGCACAAGCAGCTTTATGCCCTCAAAGCCGGAGCTGCCCTGGCCGGATATCCGCATCCGATCGAATGCGAAACTGATGCCGTGGAATTCCTGCTGAGCGATCTGGAAGCCGCGCTCAAACAGCAGAAACGCAAGGTCTTTGCCCTTTGCGACGAATCTCCCCTGCTGGATCTGATCCGCATCCGCCTCAGCCAGTTGGAGACTCCCTTTTGTCTGCTTTTTTCCAGTCATGCCGATGCTCCTGTCAAAACCGGGCATGTGATCGAATTTGCATCAGTGGATCAGCATTTGAGCCGTTTTTATGAGAGCATTTCTTAAGATCGGTCTGCCCCTGCTCCTGATCCTGGTCTATTTGACGCTGTTCGGCGTGATCTGGCTGGACCGGCTGAATTTGCAGATAGGAGCCCTGGCCATGAGCTCACTGTTCATGATCCTGCGTTTCGGACCCCAACGCTGGCTCAAGGAAGTGTTGGCCCTGCTGCCTTTTTTACTCACTCTGATGCTGGTTTATCTGCTCTTCAGCCTGTTGGATCTCAAGCCGCCCCGCAGCAGCGGATCAGCCTCTGCCTATTGGCTCAGTTACGGTTCGGTACGGGCTCTGATCCTGCTCTCAAGCCTCTTTGTGATCCAGCTCAGCTACAGTTTCAGCAGCTTTTCAGATCTCCTGGCGCTGCCCTTGAGCATCCATTCCAAGAAGTACTTCATCCTGGGAAAAGCGCTTTACCACACGGCTTTTTCGTCCTATTCCAGGCTCAGTCTGCACATCAGCCTCATCCCCACCCACCAGGCCGCACCCAAAAGCTGGATACAGGAATTCCGCCTCAAACTGATCTACCTGCTAGCCCTGCTCTATCTCATCCTCCGGGAATCGCGAATCAAGGGCGAGTTGATCGATAACCGGATCCGGCATTGTCACGGGAGTGACGAGTAACGAGTGACGAGTGACAAGAGGAGCCGCGCTGCTCCCGTCACTCGTCACTCGTCACTTTCAGTAAAATAATCATAGATGGGCGGAACGGCGTCCGCCCGTACAAAACACAAGAGGAACAAATGAAGTGGTATAATTTCGTTGGTTTTACAGTCGTGATCATGGTTGCGACCTTGCTGCTCCGCATCCCCTTGCCGGGGGGCGGTTATTTCAATTTTGGAGATATTGCGGTGCTCTTCGCGGGGCTGTATGGAGGCCGGAAGCTTGGTTTGATAGCAGGTGGATTGGGTTCCGCCCTGGCTGACCTGATCGGCTTTCCGCTCTTTGCTCCCATCACTCTGGTGGCCAAAGGCGCGGAAGGTTATCTGGCAGGGCTGGGTAAGGACCGCAAAGCTCTCTGGAGCTACCTTTTCCCCATTCTGGGGGCTTTAACCATGGTGCTGGTCTATCTGCTC
>JAKLEY010000047.1 GCA_022711455.1 Candidatus Cloacimonadota bacterium | reverse complement strand
CGCCCCCATTAGAAAAAAGTGGGGCATCTACAGCCGATTTTCAGACAAATTCAGACTGTATGACGCCCTTAGCTTGCATTGTCATTGTTAGTTATTTCACAGGCTCTGAAGCCTATGTTACAAACAGGCTGAAGCCTATGTTACAAACAGGCTGAAGCCTTTGTTATAAAAACAAAAACCGGTCTGACGACCGGTTTTTGAGGGACTCGACTTATGGGGGGATTCTACTTATTCTTTTTATCTTTCTTCTTGTCTTCTTCTGTGACAGGCTTGTCTTTGGATTTAGTGGGCTTTTCATCGTCCTTAAGGCTCTGTTTGTATCCCTTTTTATCTTCAGATTTGGGAGCCTGATAGCTGGGTTTGGAATCTTCCTGTTTCCCGGGCTTGGTCACGTTCGTGCTTTTATAGCTTCGCTTGTCTTCTGTATCGGGTTTCTGAACCACCGGGTTGTCGTCTTTATCTCTGGTCTGCGGTTTACTGATCACGATCACCGAGCCGGAGTCTTTGCGGACCCGGTCGATATTAACCGGTCGGGTGTCTTTTTCAATCTTATCAATTGCCGGATTCTCAGGTTTGGCAGGAGGACGTGAGGTCTGATTTCCCGCGCTGGCTCCTGAATCCGAATTCCAGGAAGTGCCGTGGCTGCCACCGGGAGGAGTGATGCCACCGTCATGGTTTCCACCTGAGCCGCTTCCGTGACCACCCCCGTGTCCACCTCCGGGAGGTGTGACAGTCCCACCGTCATGGTTTCCACCCCCGGGAGGAGGAGGCGGAGGAGGGGTGCCGGGGTTGTGTCCGTGACCACTGCCATGTCCGTGTCCACCGGGATTCCAGGGCGGATTTTGATGATGATGACCATGGGGATACCAGGGGTGAAATCCGGGACTCCAGTTGATATAGACAGGGCGCACGCGGTGCATGCGGATGGAATAGTAGCTGCAAATGTTGTAATAACGCCTGTGGTAATCGCGTTTGAGGTTAAATTTGAAAACTGTGGGATTATCCATGGCTTCTTCGAGGTCACTATAGAGGAAGGGGACGAAGATCCTTTTCTTGAGTGGCTCATAGCCTTTTTTGGTGATCATGATCACGATTTCGCGTCCGGGGATCCCTTCCCGGAATTCCATATAATCATCCATATAGACCGGAAACACCGGGCTGGGGGTCTCGCAAAGGTATTCGTCTATGTCATACAGATTTACGTCTGCTCCGCGGGGGAAGGTCTTGATCCGGAAGGCTCCGTAGATATCCTGGGCACTCAGCAAGCTGAGGCTGAGCATAAAGCAGATCACGATGATGGCTCTCATTTTCATGATAACCTCCTGATGTTTTGATTATCTGCTCTTATTACCGGGATCCACTCCTTTCCCTGCGAGAAATATTTTCTTTAGCTGCGGCAGACTTAGTAATTGACAATAATCTGCAGGCTTGCTTTTCTGACCTCAAGGTGGATAAATGTCTCGAATTGCGCTTAGTTTCATAGTCTTATGTCTGTTGATCCCGCTTTCGGCCGAATTGGCCACGCCCACTCTATACCCGGCAGAATTACGCTCTCTGGAAGAGATGCTGTCTTCTGCCGATCTGGATAAAAGCTCCCTGCAGTTTGAAAAAGACTGGGATCTTTCGACCAAATTCAAGCAGAAAGGGCAGTTAGCCGCTCTTCAGAACCCCTGGCTGGCCCTTGACCAGATCACTCAGTTGCGGGAGATCCTTGCCAGGCCGGACAGCCTCTCCAAGCTCGGTCTGATCAAGGCTCTGGGAACTGTCGCGGCGGAGCAGGAGATCATCTCTCCTGAAGCCTTTAGCGAGCTGAAAGACTATTACACGGAACTCTGGGCAGACACGGTGCGTCAGCCCAAAGATATCTTCAGATATATGGAAAAGGTCTACGCGGAGCTAAATGAGACTCTGATCTTTGCTCTGCCTTTTGATCAGCCCAAAGCCGACAGCCTGCGTGCCTTCAGCATTCTCGCTCTATCCGAATCCGAGGATTCCACCCTGGTGGATAAGTATTTGAAGGCGAACAAGCTCCCCAAACCGGAGAGGATCGAGGTTTTGGACCGGGTTGAAGACCTGGAGATGGTGGGGCTGCCGGTGCTGCAAGAGCTCAGTTTGAAGCTGTATGCGGTCTCGGAAGTGATAGCGGAATCGGCAAAACAGCTAAAATTCCCTGCCAAACGAATGGAGCGCACCACCCGCTGGGGCAGGATGATCATTGGTTCGAGAGGGGACGACAGCTATTCTGAATCCAATCAACCCATTTGCTTCCTTTTGGAGCCGTCCGGCAGGGATAAATATCTGGCAGATATAAACACAAGCCCGAAACATCCCTTCTATCTGCTGCTCGATCTGAGCGGGGATGACCTCTATGAGAACAAGGCAGTTGGCGGTCTCTTCAGCGTAAATCAGGGGATAGGTGTATCGCTCGATCTGGCTGGAGACGACGTCTATCGCAGCGGCAATTTTAGTTTTTGCGGCATCCTTGGTGCAATGATCCACTATGATGTCTTGGGGGAAGACGTCTACACAGGCGGAGCATTCAGCCAGGGTGCCGCTTTCTTTGGTTCTGCCTTGTTGATCGAGGGAGAGGGGGACGACAGCTATCAGGCTCCGACCATGGCTCAGGGTTTGGGCTCGACCCGCGGTTTGGGAGCCATCCTCGATTTTGCGGGCACAGACCGCTATCTGCTGGGTGCCAAATACACTCATGCTCCCCTGATGCCAAATGATTTCCGCAGCATGGGCCAGGGCATGGGCTTCGGTTTCCGTCCCGATTTTGCGGGAGGCACCGGGCTGCTCTATGACCGCAGCGGAAATGATAAATATATCGGCGCGGTCTACGCGCAGGGCGTCGGCTATTGGTACGCGACCGGGATTCTGATCGATGAACAGGGCAACGACGTCTACAACGCGGTCTATTATCCTCAGGGCTCCGGCATCCATCTTGCAAATGGCTATCTCTTTGACGGAGAAGGTGATGATGCCTATTACACCCGGAACGGACCCGGGCAGGGAGCAGGGCACGACTGGGCGCTTGGGATCCTGCTGGACAAAAGCGGAGACGATGCCTATTCCATCCCCGGGGGTAACGGACTGGGGCTCAACAACTCCGTGGGGATCTTTGTGGATTCCAAAGGCAACGACCGTTATGAAAGGGTGAATCCCTCGTCCTACGGTTACGCGAATTTCTCACGCTCCGCGGGGGCGATCGGACTCTTTTTGGATGGAGCAGGAACGGATTCTTATCCGGATTCAAGCTCCGCGGACAACACGAGCTGGCAACGCGGTAACTATGGCATTGGCAAAGATATGGAGCTCTTTGAAGCCGGCAAGACCGCAGTTCAGCAACTGGCAGAAGATGCCGCGCTGGTGGATAGCCTGGCAGCGATCTCCGAAGTCTTTTCAGCTGCCTCGGAATGGGAAGTCGGCTCTGCGGTGAAGAGAGTGCAGCATGCCAGAAAGGTCCTGGTCTCACGTCCTCAGGAAGCCACGGACTACATTCTGGAAAACAAGCTGGACAGCAAGAGCGGGCTGGAATACAGAGCTCTGGAAGACTTTCTGGCAAAAGTGCCCGCGTTTAAGACCAGGCTCTATGATTATCTGGAAAACCCGGACAGCCTGAAGGCAAAGAACGCTCTGGCTCTGATCGCCGGGACCTCGGACAGCCTTTTGATCGAGCCGGTGAAAAAGCTGCTCGCGCGCAAGAAATACGTCACTGCCTGCCTGGGCACTATGGGCAGCATCAAAGGCGCTCAGGCGCTTGCGATCCTGCGCGAATATATGAATTCACCGGTGGAACGCTACCGCTACATCGTTGCCCGCAGTCTCCTCAGTGAAGGCAGCCCGGAGGCCAAAGCCCTGCTGCTGACGATGCGCGACGATCCTTCCTTTCTGGTGCAGAGTCTGGTGCGAAACCAGCTGGAGAAAAAGCCATGACGGAACAGAAAGCTATATTCATCAAATATTTGGAGCAGTTCAAACTGCCCGAACCCAAGAGGACAATCGGGCATTTTGAGCATTATCATCAGCTCCTGGAAAGCACGAACAAACTGATCAATCTGGTTTCCCGCAAGATGCCCTCCGGAGCCTATTGGACCCAGCATTTTCTTGACAGCATCACAGTGCTGGAATGTTTGGATTTCAGCGGTTTAACGGTGCTCGATTTTGGCAGCGGAGGAGGTCTTCCGGGGCTTCCGCTCAAGCTGATGGTTCCCGATCTGGAGATCACGCTGCTGGATTCCATTGCCAAAAAGACCAAAGCTCTGGCTGAGATGGTCTCCGAGCTGAAGCTGAGCGGAGTCGACGTCGTCTGTTCCCGTCTGGAGGATTACGCGGCTCTGGCGCGGCGTCCCAGTTATGACCTTATTCTCTGCCGGGCAGTGGCTTTGGAGCCCCGCTATATCTATCCTCTGCGCAAATTGCTGAAGCCACAGGGCAGGGTGATCTTTTACAAAGCTCAGAACATCGACGACATCAAAGAGCTGAAAAGCAAGCTGCTGCTGGAAAGAAAGGACGAAATCCTCGGGCTGAGACGCATCTTCAGCATTGACCGGGGCGACCTCAAAGACTAAAGAAAAAACAATGCACAAAAGGAATATATGACCAGAATAATAACGATTGTAAACCAGAAAGGCGGAGTCGGCAAGACCACCTCTGCCGTCAATCTGGCAGCGGCGTTGGCTGTGCTGGAAAAAAAGACCCTGCTCATCGATCTTGATCCCCAGGGCAACGCCACCAGCGGGGTCGGTCTCGATAAGGAACAGGTGGAGCTGCAGATCTATGACGCCCTGATCGGACGCGTGCCTGTCGAAAAGACCATTTTGCCCACGGCAACCACCAATCTCTGGTGTATTCCCGGAAACATCAATCTCACCGGAGCAGAGATCGAACTGGTGCATGAATTTGCCCGTGAACACAAGCTCAAAGAGGCTTTAACGCCCCTCAGCGGTGCCTATGATTATATTTTGATCGATTGCCCTCCCTCGCTGGGATTGCTCACCGTGAATGCCATGACCGCCAGCACCGATGTGCTGGTTCCTATCCAGTGCGAATACTATGCCCTGGAAGGAGTTAGCCAGCTGCTCACCACCATCCGCCTGATCCAGAAAAACCTCAATCCTGCCCTCAATATCATCGGAGTGCTGCTCACGATGTATGACAAACGGGTCAATCTGTCTCTGCAGGTGGCAAGGGAAGTGCACCGCTATTTCAAGGAAAAGGTCTTTCGCACCATCATCCCCCGCAATATCAAGCTCACGGAAGCTCCCAGCTTTGGCAAACCCATTTTTTTATACGACATCCGCTCTCCCGGGGCGATGAGCTATCTCAATCTGGCAACAGAACTTATCGAGCGTTGCAACAAATGAGGAGATTATGAACGAACGTCTTGGCCGTGGCTTGGGTGCCCTGATCCCGGATTCCGATCCCGCGCAAAGTCCTGCTCCCGGTTTGGGCACTCTGGCAACAGATCAGATCATGCCAAACCGCTATCAACCCCGCAAGAAATTTGACCTCGAGAAACTGGCGGAACTGGCTGAATCCATCAAAGAGAACGGGATCATCCAGCCCATCATCGTCACCAAAACTGAGGGTTCGGATTATGAACTGATCGCCGGGGAACGCAGATTGGAAGCTGCCAAGCTTGCAGGATTAGAACGGGTTCCGGTGGTCATCCGCAGTGTTTCCAAAAAGGAACAGCTTCAGCTTGCCATCATCGAAAACGTCCAGCGTGAGGATCTCGATCCCATCGAAGAAGCGCTTGCCTATCGCGTCCTGAGCGAGGATTTCGCTCTCACGCACAAGGACATAGCTCAGATCATGAGCAAGGAACGGACCACGATTTCCAACAGCCTGCGCCTGCTGAACCTCCCTCCGGAAGTGCAGGATCTGGTTTCCTCCGGAACTCTGTCTGCCGGTCATGCCAGAGCTGTCCTTGCCCTTGAAGATCAATACCAGACTGACTTTGCGGCTTTTATCTGCAAATATAATCTCACGGTTCGCCAGGCAGAAGAGAAGAGCAAGACCTGGGCAGAAAAACTCTCCACCCAAAAAGAAGATCACCAGAGCAAGACTGCCCTCAACCGCAGCCTGGAACTGGAACTCAAAGACATTCTGGGTGTCCGCGCTATCCTGCGCGAAAACAAAGGCAAAGGCAAGCTCACGCTGCAATTTGGCAGCCTGGAAGAACTCGAAGCCCTCAAAACAAAACTACTCTCGCTAAAATAGAGGTCAAAAATGAAAACTGTATTGGTCACCGGAGGCGCCGGATTCATCGGCTCCAATTTTATTCATTACCTTCTGCGCGACAAGTCTTTCACCGGCACGATCGTCAATCTGGACAAGCTTACCTATGCCGGAAATCCTGAAAACCTGAGCTCCGTGCAAGAGCAATTCGGAGACAGCCGCTATTTCTTTGAGCACGCTGATATCTGCGATCAGCAAAGGGTTGCGGAGATCTTTGGCAAATACAAACCCGATACCATTGTCAATTTTGCTGCCGAGAGCCATGTCGACCGTTCCATAGACGGACCCATGGATTTTGTGCAGACCAATATCCTGGGCACGGCAGTCCTTTTGCAGAACGCCCTCGCGCTCTATCGGGAGCTGGATGAGACCGCCAAACCGGGCTTCAGATTCCATCACGTGTCCACGGACGAAGTTTACGGTTCCCTGGGGGAAAGCGGATTCTTTTATGAGGACACGCCCTACGATCCCAGCAGCCCCTATTCCGCTTCCAAAGCGTCTTCCGACCATCTGGTCAGAGCCTGGCAGCGCACTTTCGGGCTGCCGGTCACCATCTCCAATTGCTCCAATAACTATGGCGCCTACCAGTTCCCGGAAAAACTGATCCCCTTGATGATTCTCAACTGTCTGGCACACAAGCCTCTGCCCGTCTATGGCCAGGGCTTGAACGTGCGCGACTGGCTCTTTGTGGATGACCACTGCGAGGCGATTCTGACCGTGATCCGCAAAGCAGAGATCGGCAGCACCTACAACATCGGTGGTCACAATGAAATGACCAATATCGAGATCGTGAAGACCATCTGCGCGATCCTGGATGAATTGGAACCATCGAAGCAAGTCAAGAGCTATCAGGAACTTATCACCTACGTGAAGGATCGCCCGGGGCATGATCTGCGCTACGCGATCGATGCTTCAAAACTGGAACAGGAACTGGGCTGGAGCCCCTCCGAGACCTTTGAGACCGGCATCCGCAAGACCGTGCAGTGGTATCTGGACCACCGGGACTGGTGGCAACGCATCCAGGCAGGCACTTACCGTCAGGAACGCCTGGGTCTTTAGTAAATTGTAAAACAGTGTCTGTGAATAAGATGAGTGTATGGCCTGAAATTTATTTTGCTTTTTTGTTGTTTCTGATTATGCTATCATCAGCCTACAGACCCTACATAGAATGCCCTCCGAGTCGTGGGGACGCCGCCCGGCGTTCCCCACGATATTTTTTTGCCTGAGATCCTTTAAGGAGTCCCGCAATGAACGATTTTTTTACCCGTAAAATGATCATCGGCATGGTGCACGTCCAGGCGCTGTCCGGAACCCCCCGCAATCACCTTTCCATCCGGGAGATCGTCTCTTCCGCGCTTGCTGAGGCACAGCTTTACCAGGAGCTGGGTTTGGACGCCATCCTCCTGGAAAATATGCACGATACCCCCTATCAGAAACGTGAGGTGGGTCCGGAAATCATCAGCGAAATGACAGCGGTTGCCTGCGCGGTTCGAGACTCTGTGTCCATTCCGATCGGGATTCAGATCCTGGCAGGGGCAAATCAAGCTGCGCTGGCTGTTGCCAAAGCTGCCCGGCTCGATTTCATCAGGGCGGAAGGCTTTGTCTTTGCCCATGTGGCAGATGAAGGGATCATCCAAAGCGATGCCGGGGCTCTGCTGCGCTATCGCAAACAGATCGGGGCAGAAGATATTATGATCTTTGCCGATATCAAAAAGAAACACAGTGCCCACCAGCTCACGGCAGACGTCGATATCGCCCAAACCGCAAGCGCCGCGGAGTTTTTCCTGGCAGACGGATTGATCGTCACCGGCAGCAGCACCGGTAAGCCAGCTGATCTGCAAGAACTGCAGGCAGTCCGAGCTGCCACCAAACTCCCCCTCCTGATCGGAAGCGGACTCACCGCAGCCAATATCAAAAGCTATCTCCCTCTGGCAGATGGCTTTATCGTGGGTTCCGATTTCAAGGAAGACGGCTATTGGGCAAATCCCCTCTCCCGCCCCAGAATCGAGAGCTTCCTAAAAGCCCTGTAGTGTCGCACTCCGATGCGACGACATATTTTTTAACACAGAGTTCATGTAGTGTCGCACTCCGATGCGACACCCCTGCACCCCTGCACCCCTGCACCCCTGCACCCCTGCACCCCTGCACCCCTGCACCCCTGCACCCCTGCACCCCTCTGATCATCCCCCTGTCTGACCGCTATCATACCGCTATCAAACCGCTTTCAAACCGCTTCGTGAACCGATATGCCAGGGATATGTCAGCGATATGCCAGGGATATGATAGCGATATGACCGGTAGGTTCGGATGCCGATCCGAACTAAATGTCAAGTCCGTCATTTCAGAGAAGGCTGGAATCCAGTTCCCACCGTCATTCCAGAGAAGGCTGGAATCCAGTTCTTTTTAAATAGTTGCGGTGCAGCTACCTGGATTCCTGCCTCCGCAGGAAAGCCGGCAGTGTTACGGTTCATATCTATACAAATGGATTTTGTCATCACACTGACTCCCAGTTGAACTTTGTCAACACGTAGAGTCCCAACGGGACGGGATTTCAGATAGCAAACGAGCAAGCTCAGGAAGATCTTCAGAGTCCCGGAGGGACGGCAAGGGAGAACGCATTTCCATACATGCTGGCATATTCCGATGTTTCAGGATGAGATACAATTTGAGGTTGACAGATATTAAGAACTCATTTTAATTGATTGTATGCTGATAGTGTGCTACGAAATTGGGATATAAGGAGTGTCTTTGTCATGATAATTGTGAAGAATATAAATGACTTGCGTGAAGTAATAAAAAGGCCCATGGAAAGTAACCTTCAATTCTTTAGTGATTTTGAATACCTTGAGGATAAGCTTTCGTTAGTCGAAGAGAATCTCTACTACTGGAATGGAGAGCCGATATCTATTGTTAAAGATGGGTATGACAATTCCAAATTGAATGTTGTAGAACTTTTTTGTGGATGCGGTGGAACTTCTTTAGGATTCGAAATGGCAGGGTTTAACATTGCACTCGGTGTTGATATTCATCTTTCCTCTATAGACACATTTGTATTTAACCACAATAATGCGTCAGTTATACTAGGAGATATTAAAAGAGTAAGCCCCAAAATAGTAAATGATTTACTTAATCGACAGCCAATAGATGTACTCATCGCAGGAGTACCTTGTCAGGGATTTTCTTTAAATAACAGAAAGAGACATATTGACGATAAGCGCAATTATTTATACAAAGAATTTATCAAATTTGTTAGAGAGCTTAAACCAAGAGCTATAGTATTAGAAAATGTTTCTGGAATGGCAAGTACTGGCGATATTGTAAAACAAATTGAATCTGAGGTGGGAGAAGCTTCAGGCTTGCGAATAAGCCATCGAATGCTTGATGCCCAAGACTATGGAGTACCTCAAAAGAGAAGGAGACTCGTTTTTATTGGAGTTGGTAAAGAGTATTTTGACTTCGATTCAATCGAACAAACTCATGGCCCTTACTTTGACAAACCTTTCACTACTGTTTATGATGCTATCGGAGATTTACCTAGATTAACTTCTGGTCAATGCTCGCAAGTTTACGATAAAATGCCTGAGACTGACTACCAAAGATTGATGCGAGATGGATGCAATACATTATTAAACCACGTAGCGCCTAAGCATCCTCAGGAGACAATTGACAAGATTAAAAGAACTCCTCCAGGAATGCCAATGTATCCCAAATTCAAGCAAAGAATACGACTTTCATGGGATAATCTCAGCCCAACTCAAGTATCAGGTGGAATTCGTCCTCAGTTTCAATTTGGACATCCTGAAGATGCAAGGGGACTAACTATCAGGGAGAGGTGTAGAATCCAGAGCTTTCCAGACTCTTTCTACGTTGCTGGTGGAATAGTGCAGGGTAGGGTCCAAACTGGTAATGCTGTTCCTCCACTTTTAGCGAAAGCAATAGCAATCGCTATAAAAGGCTATCTATGAAATTAACACTTTGGAGTAGCACTCAATCAATAGGTCAATATTTTGCAGAGTATACCGATATAGGCAATCATTCCTATGAGATTAAAATCTTGGCAGAGAGCGATGCGAGCAAGCCAAGAGATTTCCATAAAATGCCCGACCATATTAAAAAAATACTATACCTAGATGCGCCTGATTTGATTGTTGAGTTAGACAACGAGCCTATACTGGCTGTCGAAATCTCATCGGAAGCGGGAACGGGTCATAATTCATTTCAAAGATTTGCCAGAATTGCAGCTGCTGTAGAAAACCAAGTGCCAATGTTCTATATATATCCCGAAGCAACGATAGTCTCTAGACCATCGAATAATTCTGTTAGATGGGACTCAATTAACAAGTTAGTTATACTAGCATTAGAGAAATGTATGACTCTATTTGGTGTACCTGCTATGTTATATTATTTTCCTAGTGATTACCAGATGTACTCCAGCAATCCACGAAAAGCACCACATTTGTTAAAGAAGGGACTTGTTTGTGATTCTAACAATTTGAAATTCGGAGATATGCCAGAACATACAAACCATGAAATTAATGATATGCTACAATCGATCAATCAGTACCTAAGTTCAATCAACAAGGTAGGCCTGTATAAGGCTCGATCATCTTTTATACAGACTCAACTTATCCAAAAACAATACACTTCTATGAAAAGTAGATTCTATGGCAAGAAGATAGACATATCATCTATGTCACCACTATCTACTACTGTAGAAATAGATACTCAGGTTTTAATTAACTACCTCTCGGTATTCAACTCCAACAATTACACGGTGGGTGGGCTACTCTCTACCCGTAGAACAACAGTAATCTATAAAATCAATGCAAAATTTCGTGGTGACCCTTACCCTGGATGCCTCTCAGCTATTGACTACTTGCTTTGTAGAATTGGGAAAACATACGAGGACAGAGAAAAAAACTTAGTATTATTATGGGGTGATTTTACAGTTCAAGATGGAAGTATTCTTTTTACCAAAAAACCTTGCTCGATAAATGATTTTGTTCAAAAGGTACGCAATTCTGAAAGTAAAAATCTTCTAAAGTGCAATTATAACGAATTGTCAAATGACCAGATACCTCGCTATTATATGCAAGTAAGATATGGCTCTACTTATACTAAAGTAAAAGAAATCAGAGTGTTCTCCTATTTTGCTGACGCAATCATTTTTCATGATGGTTCGTTATGGAGAGATGCGTGACAGAGGAGTTGATAACAATTGCTATTGTGCAATATTTATCCCTGAGGCAATGGACGATTATATCCTATGATTTTCCACAAAGTGGTTCAGGGTATCGATTTACAGAGAATTTTACAGGATCGTGTTCGTCATGTAAGGCACTAATTCCTGACATTATAGCTCAGAAAGAAGGACAACTATTTATCTGGGAAAACAAGGTCAAGTTCTCTGTCCTTGATATTGAGAAATATAGAAATTTTACATCAAGCTTCTCAAACAGTATTGAGTCCCTTAGAAAGGAGACGAGTTTTCAGAATATGTTTTTCGGTATAGGTGTAGCACATTCTTTATATAACATCAAGAAGATAGATTTGTATTCGAATCAACTCGATTTTGCAGTAATAGTTGACCAAGAGTCTACGGTTATCGTAAAAATACCAGATTCCTATGGGTTATTGATTTAGCGTATCTTGTCAGCGTCGGACTACAGCTCATGAATGACGAAAAACGACAATAATTCTGGAATCTGTGCTGGAAAGATTGAATGCTTTCTTCCAGAGATTTTTTGGGATTTAAGCGGGGATTGAATTTCGTGAGGCAGATTTTTGCAGTGATCATTGATATTATAGCGTCGGTGTTAAGAAGATAAGTTATAGCCATGCTTACTTTTATTTTACTGTACACCTTCTATCTCGCCCTCCGCTATGAGCACCGGGCTGCCAAACGCGAAGCAGCTAAAAAGCTCAAGGATGCCAAAATAGGTGAAGTGACGGTCGCTACAATTGTTATAAACGATGATTTCCCATGATTATTGCTTCTACCTAGCATCCACAATATCACACTATTAAGGTTTAGTGACAAGCTAAAACTGACATTGAGCACTCTCTGAACGCACAATAGATCGCACTATTATGGTTTGGTATCCTGCCCCCTAATAGAGCAAGAGCGCAACAAATTGAGGAGATGCCATGAAGAACTTCAAATAGCGGTAAATATCTCTTTAATCATTGTCTCGGTAACGGGAGGTTTGTTGCGTTTTGACAAATGGCCAATGTGCCGTCCCTATGGGACTTTGGGGGTGTTCGGACCGGTTCCGCCGGATTGAAATCCGGCGCTAAAACGTGACGTCCTTACAGGACTCAGAGTGTTGACGAAGCTGGGGTATGTGGATTACGGGATGAAGAAACACCCGTCATTCCAGCATCTCTCCGTCATTCCAGCGCAGGCTGGAAACCAGATTTTGATAAGTTTTTGGGGTGCAGTTCTGGATTCCTGCCTCCGAGACTGTGTGAAAACTCTATATACCATTCAGAGATGTTTGAAATTATCAGTCCATCGCTAAAAAAAATAAAGTGAGATAATTTAAGAAAGTGCTTGACATTAGCATATCCTATGATATTGTGACA
>JAKLEY010000046.1 GCA_022711455.1 Candidatus Cloacimonadota bacterium | reverse complement strand
AATAGAAGAGATGGATAAATCCATAATTGCATGGAAAGGCTATCGTAATGCCCCATAATGAGATAAATCACACTCTCGTTAAAACAATACACCATTTATCAAGCACTTAGGTGTAGGAAAGATTAGTGATAAAATCGTGATCGAGCGTACCGTTGACGTGCATATCCGCAATCTGCGTGAGAAGATAGGGACTTTTGCTTTCATGATCAGGAATATCCGGGGTTTAGGCTACAAATTTCAGGTTCAACCGGAGGATGAGGAAGCTTAAAATATGGATAAATCCAGCCTCAACCGCAATCTGGTCTATGCTTTCATTCTCGTGTTAAATGTGCTCACGGCCCTGCTGCTGCTGCGGGTCAGTTCCTGGATAGTCATTCTGGTGATGGCGGTGGTGCTGGCTCTGGTCTTCATCTATGTATCGGCTCATCTGAGACGGCAGTATAAACTGATCTCCAAAGTTGCCGGATACATCGCGCAGGGGGATTACGGGCAGCGCATTCCGGAGCTGCAGGTGAACGAATTTGACCTCCTGGGGCAGAACCTGAATAAGATGCTGGGCAAGCTGGACACAACGATCTCGCATCTCGCCATCCACAGAGAGGAACTAAGGCTGGTGCTGGCTTCCATCGATGACGTGCTCTGGAGCCAAAACCCGGAAGGCAAGCTGGAATGGGCAAATCAGGCCTTTGTGAAGCTCTTTCCTGCCTATGATGAAAACCGCTGGCAATACCATTATGAAGTGATCCGGGAGCCTATCCTGACAGAGCAGATCAAGGCTGCAGCCAACGGTGAGGAAAAGCTGCTGAGGGAGATCCAGATCGGGGAGCACTATTTCCTGCTTTCCGCCAGCCGCAATGAGGCCGCGCGCCGGACCGTCTTCATCCTCCAAAACATCGATCCGATCAGGCAGGCAGAGCAGATGAAAAAGGATTTTATCGTCAATCTGGCACATGAATTCCGCACTCCGCTCACTGCCATCAAAGGTTTTTCGGAAGCGATGCAGGATTCCAGCGCGGAAGATAAGACCCGCTATCTCAAGATCATACGCAACCACACCGAGCGCCTGATCCATCTGATCGGGGATCTGGAAAAGCTGATCCGGCTGGAACGGATCTCACGCCTGGAAACTCATGAGATCGAGCTCAAGAGCTTTTTTGAGGATATCAGGCTGATCCTCTCTCCGGATATTGAGGAGAAGGGTCTGGAGCTGAAGATTGAGCTGGATGAGCGGATTTCCCGGCTGGATTGCGATCCCTTTCAAATGGAGCAGGTCTTCCTCAATCTGGTGCAAAACTCTTTGCGTTTCACGGATTCGGGATATATCATGATCCGCACTTCAGCCCTGGATCATGAATTGCTGATCGAAGTGTCGGACAGCGGGCGCGGGATTGAGGAGCATCACCTGGGTCGCATTTTTGAGCGCTTCTATGTGGCTGAGGCCTCCCGCAACCGCAATCTGAGCGGAAGCGGACTGGGTCTGGCGATCGTGAAGCACATTGTGCAGCTGCATCGGGGCAGGATCGAAGTGGAAAGCGAGCCCGAGCGGGGGACGACCTTCAAGATCTGGCTGCCCACAGCTCAGGCTGCCAGCGCCTGGTAGAGATGGATCGCGAACGGCTTATTCTCGAGCATCAGGATCTGGCCTGCAGCATAGCCCTCAAATACCGTGATAAGGGTGTTCCGACGGAGGATCTGAAGCAGGAAGCTCTGCTGGGTTTGATCGAGGCTGCCGGGACTTTCGATCCCGCATTGGGGAATCAGTTTTCCACCCATGCCAGCTTCCGGATCAAAAAACGGGTGCTGGAAGCGCTAACGCGAGAGGGCAAAACCGGGCTCAGAGCCTCTGAACTGGATGATGGCATGCTGGCGGAGCTGCCGGCACCGGAGCAGCAAGCCGGGGATGATCTGCAACTGCCGGAAGCCATGCCGGAGCTGGAAAAAAGAGTGCTGAGCCTGTCCTATGGGGAAAAGCTCAGCTTCAAGGAAATATCGATCAGGTTGGGGCTTTCGGTGGAGAAAGTGAAACAGCTGAAGCAGAAGGCGCTCAGGCGTCTGCGTTCGATGCTGGCTCATCCTCAAGATGGTGTTTGATCACTCTTCCGGCTGAGAGATAGATCGTGTTCTCCGCGATATTGGTGGAGAGATCACCGATCCGTTCCAGATTGCGGGCTATTCTCAGCAGATGCATGTAGGAATCGATGCGCTGGGGATTTTCTTTCATCAGGACCACGGCATGCTTATAGATCGAACGGTTGAAGTCATCGACGATATTATCGGCGTTACAAACTTCCTGCGAAGCCTCAACGTCCTCATTCACAAAGGCATTCAGGCTGTTTTGAAGCATTGCCATGCTGGCGCTTGTCATTTCTTTGAGCTCCGGTAATTCCTGCAGGACGGGATCTCCGATCAGGTGCTTGGCGCTCTCCGCGATGTTCACAGCCTGATCTCCCAAGCGCTCAAGATCGTTGTTGATCTTATAGATCATCAGGATCAGACGCAGGTCTTTGGCTTCAGGCTGGTGCAGCGCGATGGCTGTTGTACACTTGTTTTCCAGTTCCAGCTCGATCTGATTCACCCTCTGTTCAAAGGTCATGACTTCATCCCAAAACGAACTGCCCACATCGTAGATCCCGTTGATGGTGAGCGAGATCATCTTTTCCACTAAAGAGGCTTCGGACATCAGCAGTCCTTTTAATTCCTTCAATTTATGCTCTTGCATATCATTCTCCTCTTGATCAACCGAAAACGCCGGTCAGATAGGCTTCGGTGCGTTTATCCGAGGGGACGGTGAAGACCTTTTCGGTGAGGTCAAACTCCACCAAATTCCCCAGGTACATAAAGGCAGTATAATCGGAAACTCGTCCGGCTTGCGCAATATTATGCGTCACGATCAGAATTGTCACTGTTTTTTTAAGCTCGAGGCAGAGTTCTTCGATCTTGGCAGTGGATTGGGGATCCAAAGCGGAAGTGGGTTCGTCCAGGAGCAGCACTTCCGGCCCGTTGGCCAAAGCTCTGGCAATGCAGAGGCGTTGCTGCTGTCCCCCGGATAGCGACATCGCGGAGCAGTTCAGCCGGTTCTTGACCTCGTCCCAGAGCCAGGCAGCCTTCAGGCTTTGTTCCACCCTGTCCCTGATCTCACATTTGGGATATTTCCCCTGGATCTGCAGACCGTAGGCCACGTTGTTGAAGATGCTCTTGGGGAAGGGGTTGGGTTTTTGGAAGACCATTCCCACCCGGGTGCGGATGGAGGTGACGTCCGATCTGCCGGAATAGATATCTTCTTTGCCCAGCAAGACTTTGCCCTCGATCCGGGTGTCCGCGATGATGTAATTCATGCGGTTGAAACAGCGCAGCAGAGTGGATTTGCCACAACCGGAGGGTCCGATCACGGCTGTGACAATGTTTTTATAAACGGGCAGCGAAACATCGTGTAAAACCTGGTTTTTACCAAACCAGAGTTTAAGCTGCTCGGTGCGGATCTGAGTTTCTACCATTGGCGTTTTCTCCTGATATTATAACGGATGTAGATGGCAAGAGCACTGATCGTGATCACCAGGATCAAAAGCACCAGAGCTGTGCCGTAGGCGATTGGGACTTGTTTGGCAGGATGCGTCCCTTCTGTCATCAGCGCATAGATGTGATAGGGCAGCGCCATCACTTCATCGGAAAGCCCCTTGGGAAGCTGACGCGAAAAGAAGGTGGCAGCCGTAAACATGATCGGAGCGGTCTCTCCGGCAACGCGTCCTATGGAAATGATCGTGCTGGTAAGGATATTGGGCAGGGCTGTGGGCAGCATCACACGCAGAATCGTCTGCCGGGGTGTGGCTCCCAGGGCCAGAGAAGCATCCCGGAAATCCTGGGGAACTGTCCTCAGCGCTTCTTCCGTGGCGTTGATGATCATGGGCAGAGCCAGGATCGCCAAAGTCAGAGCTCCGGCAATCAGCGAGACGTCGAAACCCAGCAGATTCACAAAGATGGCCATGCCAAAGAGCCCGTAGATGATGGAAGGAGTTCCGGCAAGAGTGTTGATAGCGATTCGGACCGTGCGCACCAGCCAGCGGGGTTTGCCATAGCTGGTGAGGTAAATTGCAGTGAGGATTCCCAGCGGCATAGCGATCAGGATTGCCAGAGCGGTAAGCCAGAAAGTGCCTGCCAGAGCAGGATAGATCCCTCCCTCGGTCATTGCTTCACGGGGTCCGGTAAAGACGAAATTCCAGCTGAGCACACTGAAACCTTTATAGATGATGCGTCCCAGAAAGACCAGCAGAAACAGGATCGTGATCCCGCTGCAGATCCAGGCCACGCTTGTGCCCAGCTTGTCTTTAAATTTACGCGCGTTCATCGTTTGCTCCTTTTCAAAAAGACCAATTCCGTAAACAGATTGGTGATGAAGGTGAGCAGGAAGAGCAGGATAGCCAGGGCAAACAGCGAGCGGTAGTGCAGGTCGCCCATCACAGTTTCTCCCATTTCGGCAGCTATCGTGGAGGTGAGGGGACGAATGGAATCGAAGATCGAGCCCGGGATTTGAGCGCTGCCTCCGGCTACCATCAGCACCACCATGGTCTCTCCGATCGCTCTCCCAAAGCCCATCAGCACGCTGCCCAGAATTCCGCTTTTGGCAGCGGGGATAATAGTCCGAGTGATACTTTCCATCCTGGTTGCGCCCAGTGCCAGAGAGGCTTCGCGGATGTTTTTGGGTACGTTCGAGAGCGCGTCTTCGCTCATGCTGGCAATGATAGGCACGATCATGATCCCCAGAATTATGGAAGTGCTCAGCACATTCAAACCTGTGTCCAGATTAAACCAATCCCTGATCAGAGGAGCCAGAAAGGCCATTCCAAACAGTCCGTAAACCACGGACGGAATACCGGCTAAAAGCTCGATCAGAGGTTTAGCGATCTCACGCAGACGGGGAGAGGCGATCTCGGAAATGAAGACTGCAGAGCCCAAGCCTAGGGGAACAGCGATGATCAGCGCTCCCAGAGTGACGCTGAGGGTTCCCGCGATCAGAGTGAGGGCTCCAAACTCCGGTATCGCGTGAGTGGGATACCAGGCGGAACCAAAGATGAAATCACTCAGGCGCGTCACTTTAAAGAGCGGCAGTCCTTCCCGGAACAGGCTGTAGATTATTGCCATCAAAATGACAATGGCCAGCAGCGAGGCCGTGTAGGTGATTCCTTTAAAGAGTTTTTCTTTGTAACTGTTCATATCGATCCTTTTAGATAGCGGGGGAGCCCCCATTGCTGGAGGCTCTCCCCGGGGGGATTCACTTCTACAGACTTATGAAACCTTGTTTCTTGACGATTGCCTGTCCGGCTGCGGATTGGATAAAGAGCAGATAGCGGGCAGCATCGCCTTTGGCTTTGCCGTTAGTATACATATAGAGCTGGCGGGAAAGGGGATAGCTCTGATTTTTAACCGTTGTTTCGCTGGGACTTACATTGTTCACAGTGCATATTTTCACATCAGCCGTCACATAGCCTAATCCCACATAACCTATAGCTCCGGGAGTGCTGCCCACGGTGCTGACGATGGCATTGTTGGAGGCAAGCAGCTGGGCAGAGCTTTCGACCTTGGCTCCTGCCAGAGCTTTCTCGTTGAATACTTCAAAGGTTCCGGAAGCTACGTCCCGGCTGATCACCACGATCGGGAGATTGGCACCCCCCAGGTCTTTCCAGTTCTTGATCTTACCTGTGTAGATGCTCTTGATCTGAGCGATCGTGAGGTTTTTTACAGGGTTGGATTTGTGCAGCACCATGGCGATTCCATCGTTGGCAACGGCATAGGGAGTGGGGTTGATGCCCTTGGCTTTGGCAGCGGCAATTTCTTTGGATTTCATTCTGCGGCTGGAGTTTGCGATTTGCACAGTGCCGTTCTGGAGGGCTGCGATGCCAACTCCGGAACCGCCTCCGCGGATGGAGATATTGACCTCAGGATGCAGGTCCATAAAGGCTTCGGCAGTTGCCTGAGCGATCGGGAGAACAGTGGTCGAACCCGAGCAGGTGAGCTGGTTTCCTTTTCCAAAGATGGGCAGGATGGCTGCCAGAGTGAGCAGAGCGAGGATGATATATGTCTTTTTCATGTTGAACTCCTTTATTTGATGGTGTTGGCAAAGCGCCATTTGAGCTGCAGCATGAGCTGAGAGCTGTCTTTGAGTCCGTTGCTATAGGCAGCCGCGGATTCAGCTTCATCATAGCTTTTGGTGGTATAATTGAGCTGAAGCTGCATGGCAGGGTTCGCGCTTTCGTCGTGCATGAAATTGTAGTTGATTCCGGCAGTGACGGCTGTCAGCAGATTCACTTTGGAAGGATTATCGGTTTCGTCCCAACGATCCCAGCGTCCCAGAATCTGGATATCGCTTCCTGTGTAGGCCTTCAGATTGAGCACAGGCATCATGCTGAGCGAAGTGGCAGTGTAGTCTTTGGCAGGCGCGTTGGCATATTGAACGTTCTTGGACATATATTCTGCAGTGATATCCACCGGACCGTAGGCCAGGCGGACAAGTCCGTCCAAGAGCAATTGTTCATTATAAGCGGCGTTCAGGGTGGCATCGGAGAGCTTGGTTTTGCGTTCAACACTGTTGGTCATCACGCTCCCACCCACGGTCAGCCCCGGGATGGGAGTAAGACGCAGGTTTGCCAGAAAGGCTGGTTCGGTGTTGTCTTTGAGGGCGGTGCCGAATGCTTTGTAGCCTTCTCCGTTATACATTCCGAGGGCATATTCTCCCCAGCCGCCGGGGATGAAGCCATTCAGTGAGACACCGTAATCAGCGGAATTCGCCAGTTTATATTCATCCGAGGGAGCTTTGCCAATGTAAGTGTAGTTCCAGTCATAAATCGTTCCGAAATATACCTTTTGCAGTCCGGTGGTCAGGGTCAGATCCGGGATCGGGAGAAGGTTTGCAAAATCAAGATAGGCATATTTGAGCTTGAGTCCGGCTCCGTCTGCCAAAGCATCCGTGCTAAAGAGGTCAGCGGTAAATCTGCCCTTGACGGTTTCGCTGAATTTGGCTTCGAGGCCGACATAGCCCCGTTCCAGAGAGAAATAGTTTTTGGAAGTGACATCCGAGCTGTCCCCGGGGGCTTTGGCATTTTCGAGAGTCCAGCGGTTCCACATTTCCGCGCTCAGTTTAATTTCCTGGGCTGCCAGCAAAGCTGGTACAATCATGATTATCATCACGATAACCTTTAGTATGTGCTTCATACGATCTCCTTTTTTCTTTTTGGTTCTGTGGAGATTATACGCTGCTTGTGTTAAGATTTGATGTTTTGAAAGTTAAGTTTTGTTAACACGAGTTCTTTGGATTAGCAGATTAGCGGATTAGTGAATTAGGGGCGCGCGGGTTTATTCTGCTAATCCGCTAATCTGCTAATCCAGTCGATCTGCGTTCCTCTTAGTCATCCCCCTGTCTAACCGCTTTCATACCGCTTGCTGACCGCTTTCAAACCGCTTGGCGGACTGATATGCCAGGGAGGGGACAGGGGACTGACAGGGAGATGGTTACGCTGGAGTTGTACCCGCCTTAAATAGACTTCATAAATGCTCAGCGGGCTACCTCCTATAATAACACTAGCATATCCAACGAATCTTGAAAGGCGGGCTCGACTTCAGCCCCCGGGACTCGGACTAACCCGAATGGAGATAAGATCTTAGCTGTCTATTCTTTAGTGATATGATTTGCGTGGGCTGAAGTCGAGGACGCGGTTCAAGCCTGGAGCGCGATTATGGGATTATTTATAGAAGAAAACTTCAGCGCGATTACGAGACTGGATAACGCGTCCACAACTCCAGCGAGACCGACTTCAGCCCACGCACACATAGAACACGGAAAAGCGCGGAAAAACACGGAAAACGAACGGAAAAAGAAGAATAGACCAGGGATGAACAGGATGAACAGGATTTTATGGGATATTCATTCGTGTGAATTCACGTAGATTCGTGTTATCAAAGACAATCCTCTTTTAATCCAAAAATCCTTAAATCCTTGGGAAAAAAAGGAACAGGCCGCGGAAAAGCGTGGGGAAAGCGGGTTCTTTGGATTAGCAAATTAGCAGATTAGCAAATTAGTAGCGCGTGCGCCTAATTTGTTAATCTGCTAATCTGTTAATCTATTTCAGCAGCATAGCCTTCCGGATCGAGGTCTTGCCTCCTGATTCCAACCTCAGGAAATAGATTCCGGAGCCCACGTTTCGATTTGCCTCATCTTTTCCATCCCAAACCAGCTTATGGTTTCCTTCCGGCAGCTCGGAATTGATCAGGTCTTTTACTTTCTGTCCTTTGAGGTTATAGACGGCCACGCGCACTTTCCCGGTTTCCGGGATGCTGAATGCGATCGTAGTGGCAGGATTGAACGGATTGGGATAGTTTGCCAGCTCCAATCCGGTGGGAACAGGCAGTTCGGGCAGGTTTGCAAACTCCGCTCTGTTCAGGATTTGAGCCCAGATTTGAGCCACAGCTTGCCTGGCTTCCTGTAGTGAGGAAACCTGCAAGCCATTTGCCTGATATGCTGCCTCGGAGTGGCTTCCTTTAGCCTGATCGTTGTAAAGCATCTCCTGCAGAGTATAGGCAAGATCCAGCAAGCAGAGCAGCGAATCAGAATCTGTCAACGCAATCTGCAATTGAGCTTCATCTCCTTGCCTGGCATCAGGATAAGCCGCCGTAACTGCCGGTTTGAATAAGTCTTCTTCCAGATAAGGTATGTAGGTGTTGGGCACTAAGCAGAAGGGATAGTAAAGCAGATCCCAGCCCGGGGGATAGATGGAGGCTCTGATCCGGTGAGCGTTTGTAGTCCCCCAGTAATTATTTCTGGCGGGCATTGGCTTTAATCTGCCGCATGAAGCAAAATAGAGAGAGTATCCCGAATCATCGGTGTTAATGTCATTTCCGGCATCATCGAGCAGAGGATAGGACTCATCTTCCAAAGTGAGCTCCGGACGGGATCTCCCATGCGCTTCCGTGTATGAGATATGGCAGTCCTTGATGAGGGGAGAGGATTCCCGGGTCATGTAGATCCCGGCTCTGCTGTTGTGCAGGATATTGTTGCCGATCAGTTTGGGCTTGCTGTTGTAAAGCAATATGCCCACACTGTTTTGACTGAGTTCGTTATGAGCAAAAAGTCCTGAGACGGGCATTGCCCGATGGTTGGAGATCACACAAGCATAGGTGTTGTGATGGATCAAATTCCACTCCGCGGTGAAAGCCGTTCCCGTTTCAATGGCGATGCCGGTGTGGCAATTGCTGATCTCGCAATCAGTTACAGATGAGCTGCCCCGGATGGTTATTCCTGTCTGTGCTCCTTCGATAACTGCGTTCTTACAAATGAGATTCCCCTGTGTGTGATTTGTGATGCCCGACCAGGCTTGGTTTGCCTGCTTCAAATTGATGGATTTCGAAGTCCCTCCGTCAATGGTTAGTGTGCCGTGATTGCTTATGCCAACCGCTCCGGAGAAGTTTACTGTGCTATTGGGACGGATATCCAAACTTGCCCCGGGGGCAATTGTGATCTCACCGGTTATGCTAAGCTTCCCCTGAAGGTTCAGAGCAGTGTTGATGACAGTTTCCGGGATGGTAGCCGCAACCAAAATCAGGTCGTCATCGATCACTCCCTCAGCCAAGAGCTCATTCCAGCTGTAGTTGACGTAGAAATAAAGCTCATCATAAGCCAGGCTGCGAATATTATCCCCGATAGTTCCTCTGGAGCTGGCTGTGGTATCGGCTATGCTGACAGTCTCTAACCCGTATTCCGAGGAAGAATGGAAGTTCTCCAGCCCAACCCCGCACCTCAGGATCTTATATTTTGGTGAGGCGGGACGGGCTGTTCTGAGGGTGACGCTCAATGAACCATCCTCCCATTTGGCAATGGCTTCCTCGAATTGATCGGCTTGGCTGAGGAAGAGCTGCCTGTTTGGGAAACGAGTGCCGGAGATATCCTGAACCTCGATTGAGCTTCCCTTGAGGATGAGCAGCTTGGTGAGCGAGCTAAAGCCCGGATCGGCTTCGACCAGGAAAAACTTGCTGTCCGTCAGCATCCTGAAGCCATTTTGCGGGAAATTGATCCCGGCTCCGGAAGTGACCCCCGTCATAATATTTGACCCGGCTTTTTGGGTCACCGCTCCATAGGCTCCCGGACTGGAGGTTGTTTCCGTGATCGGACAGGGGTTTTCTGCATTATAAGGATAGAGCAGAGTGAGGAAATAGTCTTCAGCATGAGTTGAAGCATTAGTTGTAACTGATAAGCGTTCTTGCCTTTTTCCTATCTCATAGTCCCATTCTCTCCAGCCCAGCGGGAGATTAGGTCTGATCTCATATTGATCTGTGTCCGCAGTGGAACCGAGAGCAAGATACAGAGAGCTGGCAGGATAGAGATACTGATACAGACCAATGCTGTTGTTTATCCCGCTCAGTTGGTAACCATTCTTGTCGTCATCCAAAAAGTGAAGCTGATTTCTGTATTTGTTGCCCTGCGGGTTGATCACTTCCTGCTGGACTCTATCCACCACCAGATAGTATTTATCTTCAATGCTGTAGAAGTTTCGCTCTACCAGACAGGGATAATCTCCCGCCTGAGGATATATATTGTTGTGATTATAAGCTGAAGTGGAGACGTTGTTTCGGTATCTCACGGCAACCTTCAGATGGCTTAAGTCATTGTTGGAAAAGAGATATTCCTTTCTGGCGGGGTTAAACAGATCAGGGTTATCCCGGTATGATTGCCATAGACCATAGATGATCGGGGAGCTGGGATCTTCAAATTGAATCGTCGCATCCTCCATTTGCGGAGTTTCATAAGCCATGCCGAGATATGCATCTTCGGAATCTGAACCCGTGGTGGGAAGCCCGGGATTGATGAGTAAAAGATTGTGGGAGGCAGCATTTCTGAACCATTCTTTCCAGCTGTCTCCGGGTCGATAGCCTCCTTCGATGATTATCGGTTTTCCATCCAGATACAATTGGTAAGAGGTTTTGTCGTCATTTTTGTGCGCAAAGGCAAAGGAATTCTCATGATTGACGGTCAGCATATTCATGTTTCTAAACTCAGAAGCAGGGTAATACTGCTCTTCAGCCGTCAGCGGCCTCCTCAGGATGCTCAGTTCTTGATTGCTGAAATTGCGTTTTCTGTAATGTAAGGGAGGGCTTGCGTCGGCTTCGATATCTTCTGCTCCTGCGCGATAACTCATTACCACCATGAAGCTTGAGGCGAAGTCGTGCTCCCAGGCTTCGCCGGGATAGGCTCCACTGTTGTTTTCCTTGAGCCGCTTATAATACCAGCGGATATTCTCTCGAAGATCGGACTCATCTTCGTTCTGATAATAGAAGGCCAGAAGCCCCCGTTCGATCTGGATAGAGTGATTTGCCTTATAGGGGGGAGGCATATACACTCCGGATTCATTGATCCCGTCATACCTCCAGTCATCTTCCTGAAGAATATGCTGGAGCTCAGGATCGATCCGCTCCAGCACGTTTCTTAGCATTTTGGGAACAAGGTCACAATTCCAAGCATTGGAGGAGTTATAGAGGTTGATCCCGTAAACCCGGTTCAGTGCGGTTAAAAACAGCGGTGTCAGATACAGCGCTCTGTTTTGGTAGGTGATACCTCCGATGAACATCCCTGTTTTCGTGACAAAGTAGTCATTCATGCCATGGCATCCCGAACCGGCAGGGTATTCCGTGTCCGAGACGAACTCCTGCCTGACGAAATCTATCAGCGATGCAGGGTCGCTGAAGTCCATATTCTGAGGGCTGCGCTCTCCGGTTACGATCGCCCCGTATCCAAGGCCGCACATCAGCACAAATCTGTTGACGTCATTGCCAATTGTCGGCATGCGATAAGCGCTGCCATCATCTTTGGCAGGATAATCATCGTAGCAAATGCCCAGCGGATAGGACAGACCCTGGCTCCTCTCCCAACCCAGATTGTTCCATGCATTCTGATTATCTGCGAAAAAGCTCTCCCGAATCCATTGCAGGTGTTCATTGAATTTGCTTAAGATAACGTCCATCTGCTCCAGCGCGTATGGATCAGAATCATCATAGGCATAATACAACATGTCTATCAGAAATGACATGAACATCAGGTTATAGCTCAGCTCCCTGCCCCTTTGATACGCGTTTAGCCTGTACCACGCAGGGTTGTCCTGGCTTATATGCATATTCTGCCAGTAAGTAGGTCTCCACTCATCATTGAGCATCACGTCCGTGACATTGTTTGCGGGGATTTGGGGATGATGCAGTGCCCTTTCATAGGTTTTCCAGGGAAAATCGTACATGGTTATACGGGCAGAGATCAGATAACCTGAGGGGTCATTTTGAATGACTGCCTGGTAGGTCCTCAGGGCAAGGGTCTCCAAACCGAATGAGTTTGTGAATTCGTGATCCCCGGTGTCAACCCCTGCAGGCTTATCCTCCGGGCCTGGCCTTGTGTATGACCTCCAATACGCGTTTATCAGGGGGTCGATGCCTGTGTTCAGGCAGGCCGAGCGAATGGATGAGAGATTTGCTTCATTTATGGTGAAAGTTCTATCGAATGCGATAAGCATTGAAAATATGCATGCAAATGACAATGTTAAGCTAAACACATACAAGGTTTTTCTGATCACATCATCCTTCTTTAGTTAACGATCACATTCTGATAGAAAAGAATGGAGCAAATATGTTCAACTGATCACATGATAACCGGGTCCGGTCCCTTGTCAAGAGATATTTGCATTTTTAATCTCACATCCCCCCATTTTTCAAACAAGGTAAGATCAATTGCTGGGCTTCTGTCCATTTACCCCCATATTCGAGGATGTTATACCTCGTGACATGAGCAAAGCAGTGGCTCAAGACCTTTGTTA
>JAKLEY010000045.1 GCA_022711455.1 Candidatus Cloacimonadota bacterium | reverse complement strand
CGCTGTTTCGCGGATGTCTCGGATGTGGTCGAAGCCTTTATCAAGCTGATGAGTTCCCCCAATTGCGAGGGTGAGATCTTCAACGTGGGCACCACCGAATCCATCTCCATAGAGGATCTGGCGGCCAAGGTCCGCACCATGTGTGAAAGCAAATCCCGCATTGAATACATGAAGTATGAAGACGCCTTTGAAGAAGGATTTGAGGATATGATGAACCGCATGCCCGATCTTTCCAAGATCCGCGAATATATTGGCTATGAACCCCAGGTTCAGCTGGACGAGATCATCCGCCGGATGATCGAATATTATGAAAACTAAAAGCCTGATCTTCTTTCTGTTGCTGGCTTGCCTGGCTCTGGCTGCGGTGGATTTGCCTCAACTGCCCCCGGGCTACACTCCGATCACTGTCTCGATCACGGGCTACGTTGATAAACCCGGGATCTACACTCTTTCCACCAGCAGCAGGTTATCGGACGCGCTGGCTCTCAGCAGAAATGAGTTAATGAGTTCAAGCCCGCTTCAGGCATCGCTGAGCATGGTGGAAAAACGCCCCTGGAAAGCTGCCGCGGATAGTGTTCAAACCGATCTCCAGGCTCTGCGCGGCATCCGCTTCAGCCGGGGCAACAAAACCGAGATCTTCGACCTCTTGAAATACTTCCGCGCCGGTGATATCACGCAAAACCCCCTGCTCAAAGACGGTGACGTGATCCACATCCCTGCTGTTTCAAAGACAGTTTCCATTCAAGGCAAGATCAACAGCCCCGGAGACTACGAATATATTGCCGGAGATAAGCTTGGCACCCTCTTGGAACTGGCTCAGGGTCTGACCCCCGGAGCTGATCTCGCACGTGTCATCCTCTATCGCTATACTGCCGATAAACGCAATTTTGAAACCAGGATCCTGGATCTGAGGGGTTCTGATCCTGCTACGCTCGCTCTTCCGCTGGAAGAAGGCGACAGGATCATGATTCCGGAAGATTCAGAATATCGCCGGCAATGGAAAGTCTCGGTCACCGGCAAAGTGACCGCACCGGGTGAATACCTCATCGGAGAAGAGACCACGCTCTACGACCTGCTGGCGCAATGCGGAGGACCCTCGCAACGAGGTGACCTGAGCACCGCGATCTATTTGAGCCAGACCATGAATGAAAGCGTCGATCCGGAGTTCGAACGGCTCAAAACTTTGTCCATGGGACAGATGACACCGCTGGAATACAATTACCTAAGAGCCAAACTGCGCCAGATCAGAGGCAAATATGCCGTCGATATCCAAAAGATCTGGGATTCCAAAGGCTCTGAGGGCGATCTCAAGCTGCGTGACGGCGATTTGATCTATGTTCCTGAAAAGCTGGATATGGTTTGGGTGAGCGGACAGGTGAGAAACCCGGGCTTGCTTCCCCTGGAAAAAGGTAAGAACTGGAAAGATTACGTCAAGGCAGCAGGTGGATTCACCAACAACCGCAGAGCCGGCGGGATCAGGATCATCCGTGCCTCCTCGGGAAACTGGGTGAAGGCAACGGATAAAATTGAGCTTAAATCCGGAGATATAATCTTTATCCCCGAAAAAACAGACCGTGATGTCTGGGTGGATGTCAAGGACATCTTCCTGGTAGTTTCTCAGCTTGTCACGATATTCGTGGGCGTTCGCGCTCTGACCATGTAAAGATAAGGAGTTTTAGAAAGAATGAAAGTACCGATGCTGGATCTACATGCCCAATATGAACCTCTGATGCGGGATATCCGGGCGCAACTGGACAAGGTGTTTAGCAACCATCACTATATCATGGGCGCTCAGGTGAAAGAACTGGAAGATAAGATGCAATCCTATCTGGGTATCAAACACGCGGTAGGCTGTGCCTCCGGAACCGACGCGCTGGTTTTGGCGATCAAGGCTCTGGGCATCGGACACTCGGACGAAGTCATCACCACGCCCTTCACCTTCTTTGCCACAGCTTCTTCCATCTGGAGAAACGCGGCGCGTCCCGTCTTTGCGGATATCGACCCACGCACCTTCAACCTCGATCCGGACAAGATCGAAGCAGCTATCACTCCCAGAACCAAAGCCATCATGCCGGTGCATCTCTTCGGCCAGTCCGCGGATATGACCCGGATCATGGAAATCGCCAGGAAACACGATCTGAAAGTGATCGAAGACAATGCTCAGGGCATCGGCTGCACCTGGGATGACAAAATGAGCTGCTCTTACGGTGATATCGGCACTCTGTCCTTCTTCCCTTCCAAAAACCTCGGTGCCATGGGTGATGCCGGAATGTGCCTCACCAACGATGCTGATCTTGCTGCCAGGCTCCGTCAGCTCAGAGTTCACGGCGAAAACCCGAAGTATTATCACAAATGGGTAGGTTTCAACAGCCGACTGGACACCCTGCAGGCTGCGATCCTGTTAGTCAAGCTGGAAGCCCTGGCGGGATGGTCCGCTGCCCGCAGAGCCAATGCCAGATTCTATAACGAACACCTGGCCGGGGTCAAAGGGATTACGACTCCCTATATCGATCCCAAGGCAGTCTCAATTTATAACCAATACACCCTGATCTGTGATGACCGGGATGGCTTGATGAAACATCTTCAGGACAAGGGTGTGGGCTGCGCGATCTATTATCCGCTGCCATTGCATTTGCAGGAATGCTTCAGCGACCTCGGCTACAAAGCCGGAGACCTTCCCATCTCTGAACAAATGGCACAGCAAGTGCTTTCCATTCCCATCTATCCGGAACTCACCGACGAGCAGAAACTGTATGTGGTGAACAGTATCCGGGAATATCTGATTTAGAGGGAGCTTATGAATCTGGTAGTTTGCATCAAACAAGTGCCCAACACCACCGAGATCAGGATCGATCCGGTGACCAACACCCTGATCAGGGACGGAGTCGAGAGCATTCTGAATCCCTTTGATGCCTATGCCGTCGAAGAAGCTGTCCGCCTCAAGGAAACACATGGGGGAACGGTTACGGCGATCTGCATGGGTCCGCCTCAGGGTGAGGAGATCCTGCGGGAAGCGATCTCGCTGGGTGTCGACAACATTATCCTGCTTTCGGACCGCAAGTTTGCCGGAGCGGATACCTGGGCCACCAGCCTCACTTTGGCTGCAGCGATCCAAAAGCTGGGCAATATCGATCTGATCCTCACGGGCCAGCAGGCCACGGATGGAGACACAGCACAGGTGGGGCCGGGCATTGCCGCTCATCTGGATATTCCGCAGACCTGTTTTGTGCGAAAGATCGAGAGCGTGGATTGCCGCAAAGTGGTTCTTCAACGCCTGATGGAAGACGGTTATGACCGGGTGGAAATGCAGCTGCCGGCTGTGGTTTCGGTAGTCAAGGAGATAAACACTCCCCGTTTGCCTTCCCTGCGGGGAAAACGCAATGCCAAGGCAGCGGAACTTACCGTCTGGAACTGTGCTGATCTCACTCTGGAAGAGGGTGCCGTGGGTCTGAATGGTTCTCCGACCCAAGTTCTGTCGATCTTCACCCCCAAACACGACAAGATCACCGAAAAGTTCACCGGAGCTGTCGATGAGGCTGTTGATCTGATCGTGAAACGTTTGGATCAGATGACCAAGCCATGATTACGGCAATTCTGCAATTCCCCAATATCAGCCCCGAGATTGTCGGTTTCAGCCTGCTGGGCATGAATTTCCAGATCCGCTGGTATGGATTGTTCTATGTGATCAGCTTCATTCTGGGATACATCCTCTACAAACGCAATCTGCGCCTGCGGGACGTCCATCTGGAGCGCGAACAGTATGAATCCGCTATCTTTACCGTGATGCTGGGAGTGATCCTGGGCGGCAGGATCGGTTACGTGATCTTTTACAACCTGCTCTATTATCTGCAATATCCTTTGGCCATCTTTGCGGTCTGGGAAGGCGGAATGTCTTTTCATGGCGGGGCTTTGGGAGTGATCATCGGAGGCTTGATCTTTGCCCGCAGAAACAAGCTGGATTTTCACAAACTGGCAGATGCCGCTGTGCCGATCGTGGCAATAGGGCTGGGTTTGGGACGCCTGGGCAATTTTATCAACGGTGAACTCTGGGGCAGGCCTTCCAATCTGCCCTGGGCCATGATCTTCCCCGATGGAGGGCAGGTCGCAAGGCATCCCAGTCAGGTCTATGAACTGATCCTGGAAGGAATAGTGCTGGCGATAGTCTCCTTTATCCTTCTGAGAAAGGTGAAGACCCCGGGAATCGTCTTCTGGAGCTTCATCGGACTCTATGGCATCTTCAGGTTCATGATCGAATTCGTCCGTGTGCCGGACACCCTGGATTTCTATGACAAATTTGGCTTCATTCTCGGTTTTATGTCCATTGGGCAGTTTTTATCTCTCTTGATGATCATAGCCGGAGGATTGGCTATCTATCTCATTTACAAGAAGAAAGGAGCTTTGCCTGATGCCAGGATATAGATTCTTCCTCGTTCTCGCTTTAGCGGCTCTGATCCTGATCTCCGGCTGTGCCATGAATTCCCGCAACGATGCCATCAAACTGCGCAAAGAGCTGGAGCGGTGGACCGGTTTTCGCAGCGAAGGCATTGTCCAGGCGAACTATATGGGTCTGGCTCTGCGCAAGTTTTATGTGATCCAAAAAGATAAGGATGAGCTCAGGCTGGACGTCGTGGATGGAGGGATCATGGGTATGTCCGCGGAACCGCTGCTCAGCTTTTACAAGGGTGACTACCTCGCCCTCAAATCTGCCATGATGCCTCAACTGGAGCTCCTGAACCTCACGAACTACTTTCCTCAGGCTGCCTTCAGAGCTTTTTCGGAACCTGCCGAATATCTGGCCCCTTATGAATCGGAGATCCTGGCCAAACGCATGGTCACGGTGGATTCCGTAAAAGTGGAATTCACTCCCCAGCTGCAACTTGGCAAGATCACCGACCTGAAAAGCGGTGCTGAGATCATCCTGACCTACACAGGCCGCGGAATCCTTGACCAGGTGGATATCAAGGCAGGCAATTCTGCTTCTGTGCTGCTCCTGGTGGATACGATCCGGCATTGCTCCCAAAACATCACCCCCCTCCCTCCAAACAAGGGAGGACTTGATCTGATGAAGGTTATTGGCGGAGCGATCGAGAATCTGATGGGCGGAAAAGAGTGATCAAACGCTATTCCCTGCCGGAAATGGAACGGATCTGGAGCCCCGAAAACCGCTACGAAAGCTGGCTGGAGGTGGAGCTTGCCGCCTGCCGGGCTATGCATGAACTGGGGATGATCCCCGCTGCGGACTACGACGAGATCGTAAATAAAGCAGATTTCGACGCCGACCGCATCGATGAGATCGAGCTGGTCACCCGGCATGACGTGATCGCCTTCCTCACCAATGTAGCTGAATACGTTGGCCCCTCCTCACGCTGGATCCATTACGGAATGACCTCTTCCGACGTGTTGGACACCGCCACCTCCCTGCAACTCCGACAAGCCGGGGAGCTCATCCTCACCGAACTGGCCAAGCTCTCCGAAACCCTCAAGCTCAAAGCGCGGGAATACAAACGTGTGATCTGCATGGGCCGCAGCCACGGCATCCATGCCGAACCCACCTCTTTCGGGCTCAAATTTGCTCTCTGGTATGATGAAGCCCTGCGGGACATGGAACGTCTGCGCGATGCCATTGCTACCATCAGTATGTGCCAGCTTTCCGGAGCCGTGGGCAACTACGCTCACCTCAGTCCCCGCGTGGAAGAATTGGCTGCCAAATATCTGGATCTCAAGCCTGTCAATATCTCCACTCAGGTGATCCAGAGAGACCGCCATGCCCAATTCCTGCACGTCCTGGCCATGATCGGTTCGCTATTGGAGAAGATAGCTTTGGAGATCAGACACCTGCAACGCACTGAAGTCCTGGAAGCGGAAGAGAACTTTGCCAAAGGCCAAAAGGGCAGTTCTGCCATGCCGCACAAACGCAATCCGATAGTGAGCGAACAGCTTTGCGGGCTCTCCCGGCTCCTGCGCAGCAATGCCGATGCCGCCATGGAAAACAACGCTCTCTGGCACGAGCGCGACATCTCGCACTCCAGTGTGGAGCGCGTGATCCTGCCTGATTCCTGCATCCTCACGCATTATATGCTGGATAAAGCCATCACCCTCGTCGACAACCTGTTAGTTTATCCCGAGAATATGCTGGCTAACATAGAAAAAACCAACGGACTGGCCTTTTCGCAGGCTTTGCTGCTGCATCTGGCTAATGCCGGGCTCAGCCGTGAAGATGCTTATCGCATGGTTCAAAGCTCTGCCATGGAGTGCTGGAAAACAGGCAGACCCTTCCTCGATCTTGTGAAAGAGAACGCAGAGATCTCTGCTGTGATCAAGCCGGAAGAACTCTCCGCCATCTTCGATTATAATCGTTATCTGCAGAATGTGGATTACATTCTCAAGAGATGCCAAATCATCTAATCTAAAAAAGGTGTGAACAATGAAAAAACTGTGCATATTCGCTCTCGCGCTCATGTTGAGCCTGCCCATCCTGCTCAGCGCTCAAACCGCTGCTTCCGGAGACGCCATCCTTGGCACCTGGTACAACGGTGAAAAATCCAGCAAGATCGTCATCGTGAAGACCAAATCAGGTGCCTACCAAGGCTATATCGACTGGCTGAAAACCCCGCTGGATGAAACAGGAAAGGCCAAGCTCGATCCCAAGAACCCGGATAAAACTCTGCGCAGCCGTCCTCTCATGGGAATGGTGGTGCTCACCGGACTGAAATCCAAGGGCGACAACAAGTTTGACGGCGGCAAGATCTATGACCCCAAAAGCGGCAACACCTATTCCTGCAAAGGCGAATTGAAGGGAGCCAACACCTTGGCGCTCAGAGGTTTCATCGGTGTCTCCCTGGTGGGCCGCACCGACACCTGGACTCGCGCCAAATAGAGCCACAGATCCCATGAATTCAGAATCCGCATACATCCGAAATCCGTATACATTAGTTAAACAGATCAAGCGTAAACAGTATCTGCGCCAGATTCCCGCGATCCTCGTGATCATTGCCGGAATCTGTTTGCAATATTGGTTTCCGCATGGCGGCTTCCTCTATTATCCGGCTTTGGTGATCGCTCTGGGCGGGATAGCCTGGGATCTCTGGATCCTGGGAAGTTTCCGTTATAACGACAAGATCGCTGCTCCGGAAGCCGGCACGATAGTTTCCCCTCTGGAAGGCAAGGTCAAATTCATCCGCCAAACCAATGATCTCACTCTGATCAATATCAGCAAGACTTTCCTGGATGAATTGGAGATCCGCTCGCCTCATCCGGATTGCGTGATAGAAGACGAAATGCTCAAGCTGCACCTCCCCGCGGGGACGATCAGCTTTCGCTTTAATGCCAGGGAAGTGGTCTGGTTCGAACGTCCTGATTTCAGCACCGGGAGCCTGATCGGAATGATGATCGGAGCCGGAAGCTGCACCATCAGCATGCCGCAGGCGATCCAAAGCAAACTGAAAGTCGGCGCGGATATCTCCAGCGGGCAAAGCGTTATCACCACAACCACAGTGGAAGACCCCCCGCCTCCGCGTTCAATCCTGGTGGAGGATTGACAACTGTAACAGAACAAGCCGTGTCTGCACATCAATAAACTGCGAGATCAGGTTAGAATAGACTGAATAGGCGAGTCAACATTAGGTTTCGGTTTTCTCAGCAAAACCGGATTTTACAAGGGGTAGTTATATGACAAAAACAGACAGGAAGCTTTCTGTCTTTACTCATTTGTTGCTGGGATTGGGAAGTGGCGTTTTAGTTCACTTTCTTACCCATGACAGTGCTGCCAGCTACTTGGCCACAGGTCTGGGAATCGGTCTGGGCAAGGACGCCCTGCAGAAGCTGGCATCGTCCTTCTCTTCCCATGGTATCAATCATGTTACGGAACATATCTTCAATTGCCTGAGTGATAGGGAATCCGAGCCTGTCACCAATCTCAGATCGCTGTTTCTGAAATCCTTTGATAAAGCTATGGATAGTCTGCAAGCAGAATACTTTGCCATCGGCTCCGCTCAGAAATACAGTGAAGACGCAGATTATGTGAAGGCGTTTTTCAGCGAACTCAAATCCAAACATGAAGACCTGCTCGATCCCATACAAACCGATCTGCTGCCTGAAAGCGACCTCTCAAACTGGTTAGAGGGTGATTCCTATCACAACCGGAGATGGGTCTTCGAAAGACTCGGTATAAGTAACCAAGAAGCTGGGATGTATGCCCGATTCCATAATTTTCTGCAAGGCAGATTAATTCCCGCAATAGTGAAGAGTTTCTATACAGAATTGCAGAGCTCCGATCCAAGCAGCATTCCTGCCTGGAACGAGTTTCAACGTTTGGAGCTGGAAGCCCTGCGTTTTCACTTATCACTGCTTTCTGAACAAAATCAAGAAATCAAAGCTCTTTTTGAAGAGCTGACCGCAAATACTCTCCGCTATGAACAACTCTTTGGCGGTCTGCTGTTGAAAGTGGGGGAGCTAGAAGAAAGCATTGCCTCCACAAGGCAGAATACGGAAAGAATGGTACAAGCCCTGCGTTTGGGGGAACTGCGGCTCTTCTGCGAAACCGAAGCCTGGATCTCTAGAAAATACGGGGGTTCAAACACCCGCAGTCCCGGACTGGATGAATTCAAGGATGGCAGAGTCTGTGTTCCGCAAGCCGTGAAATCCGAGGTCGAGGAACAACTCAAAAGGGGAGAAGATGTGCTTCTGCTGGGTAAACCCGCAAGCGGTAAAACCGTCTTTGGCCTTGCGATTGCCATGCAGTGGATGCAAAACCGAAAGACCCTAAGCATATATTACGATCTTGCAAATGTCGTTGAAGCCAGTAAATGGGATCAGTTCAGTACAGCCAAGTCTGATATTGATCTAGTTTTGGGAAAACTGGAAGGAGGGCTTAAAGATCACCGGCTGCTTGTGATCTTGGATAATGTCCATAATGACTCCCAATTTTGTATAGATTTGCTGGATTACGCAGAGTATAAACGTCAACATCACAATTTGAGCGTATTGTGCCTATCCAGGCAGCTAAGCAATGAAATCAGCGAAATCAACAACCTCTTCAGTAATGCTAATCTTCATATATCCCACATGAACACCAACACAGAGTCTTTTATATGCGTAGCCAGGAGATTGTTTTTGAAAGAAGGTATTGAGCCGGGGGGTTACCTTGCGCTCGCACCCAAGTGGATAAAAACTTGCGGGGGCAATCTTGTGGTATTTGCGATGGCTTTTAATCCACTACAGCCCCTTGATCTCAATCAGAATACGATCAACCGAATCATCACTGAAAAGTACCTTGCTGAGGCAGAGAAGCAGAGCAGCTTAGATAAGTTCATGGAATTATGCGTTTTAAATAGCTTGGACATAGATCTGAATTATAACAAGCTCTGGAAATTACATACGGTGGCCAGCGTATTTCCCAGCTTTGTAAGAAATCGCATAGTTGAGACAGGTATCCGTAACGAGCATGGATCATGCCACCTATTCCACCCCAGCTTGGCAAGCCTCTGTTTAAAGATTCAGCGTTCTGTTCACCCAGAAACAGATCAGATCGTGATCTTAAAAAATCTGTGTAGGAGAGACATGAGCACTTTTATTGAGGTGCTCGCCCGTCTGAACACTTCTCAGTATTGGAAGCCAAACATGATCCGCTTATTTGCGCTGAGCCTCAAAGATGAGTCAGCCATGCTCTTGGAAGCCTTTCTGCGGTCTCCGTTCCAATACTATAGATCACCTTGGTTTGCTGATTTAATACACTGGGAGCATCTTAATCTAAGCGAAGATCAATTCAAGTTTCTGTGTGATCGTTTGGCTCGCACAAGCCTGACACATCTGTTGCCTTTCTTCGGTTTTATAGAAAAAACCGCTCTCGCTCCCCGTTTGGACGAGATTAAGAGAAATCTGCTGACAAACGATGACTTCAAACAAAAGCTCAAGAAAGCAAAATTAGTAGGAATTGATGCTTTCATGCGCCATATTGAAGGTGCCGGTCTGAAGTCTGAAGCACGTTCCTTGTTGCACGAAATTTTAAGCGACAGTGACTTTGCTGTGAGCATAGGCTCTGCTGCTCCATTTTCCGTTATCGAGCTATGCAACTACCTTGGAACCACTGATTACCGTCAAAAAGCCGTTGAGTTATTGAATACTTTGTTGGACAGTGAGAATTTTCGTAAGAGTCTGCTAAGGTATTCTCCGCAAGCGCTGGTAGGCATGTTTAAGCTCCTAACCAAATCCAGCCATAAAGACATTGTCCCCCAATTGATCGACAAAATTTGCAATGACCGGGATTTCAGAGCCCATCTCCTAGTTTCAAGCGGGTTCGAAACACTTCCATTGCTTCGATATCTCGGTAGTAAATCCCCGGTATTAGAAATAGAATTGTTGAAATTTCTGCTTGAAAATGAAGAGTATAAGCAATTGATCACGCGATCCCCACTAAAAACTACAGTCGCGTTCATGAACTATGTTCGAGACAAGGGTTACCGTGAGAGTGTCAAAAGTATATGTGTGTCAATCGTTTCCCGAGATGGCATCAGTTCAAAACTTCTTGCTGACGATATAGGTGCAATAGATAAATTCTTCAGGCTCCTGATCGGTTTGAGACTGCACGAAGAGTATGTGAACGTGTTTCAGTCGCTGCTTGATTCTCCGGCTTTAGTAGAAAGACTGTCAGGTGAGGTTTTCAGTATCACCTACCCACTACTGGATATGATTGCTAAGATCGGGAAAGAGGCTCAATTGAAGAGGATATTAAATGGCTTGACCGATTCTGTAGAGTTTTGCGAATCTTTGTTTGCTCACGAGTGTACCAGCACCATGATTCCGTTTGTTAGGTTTTTAGCTAAGAACTTACAATCCGAGAGGCAAATCTACGTCGACAGTATTTTCAATATTGTTGACAATCAACTGATTCTGGATCACGCTGCCAAAATGAGACCTATTACAGCAGCAAATATGCTAGCAGCCATAGTATCGACAGACATTCTTTTTCCTCTTAGTTATGAAGAGCGACTCAGAGAAACTGCCGGTGACCTGTTTAGGGATCTAAGCCCGGATCCGGCGTATCCTAAGGGGCTCTTGATTACTTGGGACGTGCAAACACTAATTAACAAGCTCCACCCTCTGATCAACAGCTCTCGGAGACACAAAGCAAACCAGATCATTGCCGGGTTGATGCAGGATACCGAAGTGTTTAAGAATTGGTTGCAACGCCAAACTGAAGATGGAATAATCCAATTGCGGATATATGCCACAAGCAACAATTTGAGCTTGCTTAAAGAATATTTCAATCCTGAACTTGTCACCGAACGTAAGAAAAGGGATCTAGCCATTAAAAGGCAAGCGCAAGAAGCACAGGCTTGATTAATTCTGATGGAGGGAGTAGTATTCTACGAGTTATATTGAATCAATAAATCCTGATCTTGTGCAGCACTGATCCCTGTTCCAAGCTCACTTTAAGCAGATAGACTCCTCGGCTCAGCTCCGGTAGTTTCAGGTCCAGAACTCTGTTTTGGACCTTTGTTTTATCCGCGGCAAACAGTTTTCTGCCTCTGAGGTCAAACAGTTCCACCCGGAGATCATCCTGTTTTTCCTCAAATTCCAGATGCAGAGCGGATTTAGCCGGATTTGGCCAGGTCTTTAACTGCAGGGATTGGACCGCAGGGAGCAGCTCGTCATCAAGCCCTACCTGCAGGAAATTGGTCAGCCAATAGAGCCCTGTGTTGTTGATCACATAAAAGGAAGGGGTGTTTACCAGCGGGAAGATCTCCAGCTGTTTGACTGCACCGTTCAGCCCCGGAAGAGCCACGAATTGGTTCGAAGCTTGCAGCCAAAGTTCCAGATAATTTCCGTTCTCATTGGGCTGGCTCCAACCCAGAGGGATCTGTCCGTTGAAATCCGGTCCGATCGCGTTGATATTATCAGAGTAGAATTCCGGGCTCCAGGTAGCTCCAGAATCCTCCGAAGACCAGATCCCGTCCGAATCCGAGCCCACGGACATGATCCCGTAGATCTTGTTGCCATCTGCGGAATAGCGGAATCCCCTCAGATTGCTCAGGTTAGCCTGTTGCCAACTCAGTGCCGCATCCGTGGAATACCAGACTATGCTGCCGTTGTTGCAGATCAGCCTGGTTCCAAAAGAGGCAAACGAGGTGCAGGGATTGGCGCCCAAACTGCTGATCCGATACCAGTCTGAGCCGTTGGCAGTGTAAAACAGCCCCTCCCGTTCACCCACATAGTGCTTCTGATTAGCAGGACAGTAGACCAGGAAATTGGGCCGGATAAACCATTCATTGATCGCCCATTGATGGGTGTTCAGGTTAAAATTGTAAACTCCGTCGCTATAGGTTCCGGATCCCATTGCAACCATCAGGGTGCTCTCGTTCAGCTTGGCAGTTCCGGTGATGGGCAGTCCGTCAGTCCAGTATTGGTAAGTGTTCCAGACAGTTCCTTCCTGGATTGCCAGATAATCGTCATCGGCGTAATGCACTCCCAAAGACATCGGATCAGAGAAGAAATTAGCAAAGTAGATGGTGCCCAGACCGGGTTCGTAGGGGTAAATCTCCAGTGCCTGAGAGGTCAGACAGGTCATCAATAAAACAAGGAATAGTGCAGTCTTCATCTTGTCTCCTTCTTGCCTTTTCTATCAGAAAATTAAAGCAATTTTTGTTCCCTATTCCCTTGTAACATAGGCTTTAGCCTGTTTGTTCCACTCCCGAGGCTCAAGCCTCGGTTACAACAGCTTGAAAGCTATGTTACTGCCGGACATATCCCTGTCATATCGGTATCATACCGCTTGCTGACCGCTTTCAAACCGCTTCGGCAAGCGTCTTGGGAGAGAGAAGACAGGGCGTTGAGCGGGGGAAGATCAACAGCAAGAGATTGGATTATCAGATTAGCAGATTAGTAACTAATCTTTCCTACACCTAAGTGCTTGATAAATGGTGTATTGTTTTAACGAGAGTGTGATTTATCTCATTATGGGGCATTACGATAGCCTTTCCATGCAATTATGGATTTATCCATCTC
>JAKLEY010000044.1 GCA_022711455.1 Candidatus Cloacimonadota bacterium | reverse complement strand
TTCTCGACCTCAACCAGAAAGCCAATCTGCCGCATCTCCTGGAGGACGGTCCCCACGAAAGCTGGGATCTGGGCTCCAAAGACGGTTTGACCGCGCTCAGCTTTGATCTGGACGTTCCGCTCTCCCGGATCGACAAGGCCATAGTTGGCACCTATGTGGAAGCCGCTCATATCTTTGACAATGGCACCGGCTTCATCCTGCCCGGGATCTACGCAGATTTTAAGGTTGTGAAGGTCAATCTGGAATACCGCGTGCACAACAAAGGGTTCGTCCCGGCATATTTTGACCAGCATTATGAAGAGGCAAGGGCAGTGCTTGAATATGATGAATACGGAAACCCTGCTACCATCCTCACCGGTGAAGACGTGTTGCGCGAGCAGCCTGCCACTTTTGGTTTTTATGGCAAAGTGCAGGGCAAGATCAAGGATCGCCTGACCCTGATGGGTGCCTGGCAAAACATGTATGGCAAAGGCTTTGAGAAAGGTAAATCACTCTGGCTGAGCCTGAAGCTGGAGACCCGCTGGGGGCATTGGGAAAACGTGGGCTTTTCTTACAGCAAGACCAATGTTGAAAGCCTGGGGCTGGGCAAGGTCGCAGAGCCCGGAGCACGCCTGGGAGCAAGCTTTACGATCAGTCTGGGAGCCAAACGCAGATGGTTTGCGCTCTTTAAATATTCCGAGAAATACAAAGACAAAGAAGGCGGAATCAACTGGTGGAAAGACACCAGGCGCTCCGCCTCCTTAGGACTCAAATATACTTATTAGATCATAGTTTGGGAGGATCCGCGAATTTGCCCAGAAAGAGTATGTTGTTTGTGGGCTTGTGCAGGATCATATAGAGGAAAGGACGATCGGCCCGGAAGACGGGACTGGGCATGGCAACTGATTTGGTTCCCATCACCACCGCTGTGGCAGCGGCAGCTTCGGTGCCCTCTTCATTCACTTCAATAAAGGCTTTGTGGATAATATCCTGTATATAGAGCCCTTTCCCGGTATCTGATCTTCTGATCCCGGAGAAATCCGCTCTGACCTCATCAAAAGCATCGATCATCCCCATTTCTTTGAGCTTGCCTGGAAGTCCGTTCAGAGTGAGCTCCAGCTTGAAAGCCGGCATAAAGACCTTGACTTCCTGAGTGCGCAGCTGAGCCTGCCAGGCAGCCAGGAGCTTGGGACTGAAGTTCTCTTTCATGCTGTCGATATCGTCAGGGATCACCACCAGCATCGCCAGTTCGCTTTCGGAATAAGGCAGTTCCAGAATCTGATAGCCATCCATTTCGGCATAGGGGAATTCTCCGGTTTGCGTCATCATCTTCACTGGTTTGGCACTTTCCACGCTGCGTTTGGACTCCGTGTAAAAAGTATCTTCCACGCTGTTTTTGGGGTTAAACTGGAGCAGCCAGTTGCCTTTGAAGAAGATGGCATTGACCAGCACCATGCCGTCGTTGCTATCCCTGATGTGCTGAGGGCTCACCAGATCCTTGATGCGGTTGTTGGTGCGCTCTTCCACCCAGGTGTTGATGTATTTGGAAGCGCCATCATAATCGCCAAAATCCAAAGAATAGACCGCGCTGTCATAATAGTCCTTCAAGAGCTTAACGAAATCGGGAACCAGCAGTTTTTCATAGATCTTGGCATCAAAGATGGCATTGGCAACGCTGAGTTGTGCCTTGCCGCGTTTGCCGATGGCGTTCAGAGCCTTCTGTTGATCCCTGAAGCTGGCGTGTTGCTCCTCAAAGGGCAGATTGAAGGACATTGCTTTGGCCATTTCCTCGGCAGTGTTCCCTTTTGCCCCTGCCCAGGTCATCGACAGAGCAGTGGAAATACTGTAGGGTGAATAGAAGAGATTCTTACCCGGAACTTCGACTTTCCCGTATAGCTGGCAGGCAAAATCGTTGTTTTGGGAATTGGGAACAAGGGTGACCGGCGCCTGGGGAGCAGGAGCTTTCTTCTGTTTGTTGCAGGCGCAACCAACCATGAGGCTCATCGTGATGAGCAGAATCAGTGACAATCTTTTTATAAACATTATTCCTCCCTGTTTTGGGATAGCACAAGGATAAAAGCAGATATATTTTCGTCAATGTTTTTGTAGCGGGGCATATAGCCCTGTCGCAAGTTCCGAGAGTGGTCAGTAATAAGTTCCAAACAGGGAATGATTTATGCTTATACACTCCACATCAGATTAATTCACAGGAGTGGATCATGAAACATGTTTTACTGGCAGTTATTTTTCTTGTCTTGGCGGTTTTCACCGCTGCCCAAATTCCTGGCTGGCAATGGGCAGTCACTGCCGGAGGCATTTATGCTGACCATGCTCAGGGGGTCGCTGCAGATGCTGATGGCAACACGTATATCACCGGTTTCTTCTCCAATGTCGGCACTTTTGGCACCCTCACTCTTTCTTCTCACGGAAGTTACGATATCTTTGTGGCAAAATACGATAGTCAGGGTAATGTGGTCTGGGCTGTGGGAGCCGGAGGCAGTTCGACGGATCAGGCCAAGGCTATTGCCTGCGATTATGATGGCAATGTCTTTATTACCGGCTACATCACGGACAGCGTTTATTTTGGGGACAAGGTCATCAGCACAGCCGGGGGACAAGATGTATTTGTGGCAAAACTTAACAGCAGTGGCACCTGGCTTTGGGTAAACACAGGAGGAGGCTTGGCCAATGATACCGCGCAAAGTCTGGCGCTGGACGATTCCGGAAATATCTATGTTGCCGGGGTGAGCAGTGGCTCCGGAACTTATGGAGCCTACACCACTTCCGTCTTTGGGGCGATGGACATCCTCGTTGCCAAGCTCGATTCATCCGGCACTTGGCTGTGGGCAGACACGGCCGGAGGAAGCTTTGATGATAAGTGCCAGGCAATCGTTTTTGATTCCCGTGGCTTTCTGGTGCTGGCTGGACAGGTGAAGGGCAACGCGATCTTTGGGGGTGGGCAAAGCCACGGAAACAACTTTATCAATGCTTTTGTCGCCACCATGAATCCGTCCGGAGGCTGGCTTCAGGTGAACCGCATAGTCAGCAATCACTGGGTCGATATCAAGGGCCTGGCTCTGGATCCAAGCGGCTATATCTATGTGAGCGGAGGATTTGGCGGCAGCTGGACCTACGGCTCCATAAACCTGACTTCCGACAACATGGGCGATTGTTTCCTGGCCAAGTTTGACAACCTTTCCACCGACTGTTTGTGGGTCAAGCAAGCCGGAAACAACGCGGACGACTGGGGTGGACCTGTGGCAGTCAAAGCCAGCGGAGAGGTCTATTGGGCAGGATATTTTATCTATCAATTGCAGCTGGGAGATTTCACCATCCCCTACAACAGCTCAGGTGATATCTTCCTGGCAAGGCTAAGTCCGGAAGGGGATTACCAGTGGGCAGGGCATGTGGGAGGCATCTGTGAAGATTATCCCTATGCCATGGTTCTGGATCCTCAGGAAAGGATCTGCCTGGCCGGAGCCTACACCGGTGAAATGTATTTTGACGATATCCATCTGCCCTGGAGTCAATCTGATGAAATCTTTGTGGCCAGAAGGTATGATCTGCCGGTGGCTGTAAACGATCAGGACAGTCCGGATATAGCCGGGATCAGCAACTACCCCAATCCGTTCTCTGCCTCCACCACGATCGTCTACGAGCTAAAAGCCCCTGCTTCTAACCCTGGTCTGGAGATATATAACCTGAGGGGGCAAATGATTAGGCAGTTTCGTAATATCCCGGCCACAGCCGGAAACCACAGGGTTGACTGGGATAGAAAGGATAAAAATGGAAACAGAGTGGCACCGGGACTATATTACTACCGGCTGCAGAGTGGAGCTAATCAGCAAATAGGCAAGATGCTTATTCTTAATTAAGAATTAAGAATTAATAATTAAGCTAGGCTGCTCTCTTCTACAGGAGGCTGCTTATCCTGTCCCAGCCGGCAATTCTGATGCCGTTAAATTCGTCAGCGCGCCGATCCCCAAAGACCAAAGCAGCAGGGATATCCTGCCCCAGCAGTTTTCGGAAGTAGTTCAGATTGGAGAAGTAGGCCGGGTTGATCGTGCTTCCGGATTTGATCTCAATAGGCACGACTTCGTTGCCCCTGCTGATGATGATATCTATCTCATGGCCCCGCGAATCCCTGAAAAAGCTCAGGGGAGGAACAATTCCGCGATTCAAATAATACTTGATCAATTCACCAACCACCATCGTTTCAAACAGTTCTCCCCTCAAAGGGTGGTGCTCAGCATCGGACTGGGCTCTGATCCCCATCAGGTACGAGGCAAGCCCAACATCTAGAAAATAGAGTTTGGGAGCCTTGATCAAGCGTTTGTTGAGATTATTATAATGTGGCTTGAGCAAGTAAATAAGGTAGCTGGCTTCCAGAATTGAGATCCATGAGCTGATAGTCTTGGTATCCACCGCGCAATCCAGGGCCAGGGAACTGAGATTCAGCAGCTGTCCGGTACGGTGAGCGCATAAACTGACGAAACGGCTGAACTCACGCAGATTTTTGATCTGCATCACATTACGGACATCACGTTCCAGATAGGTCATCACATAGGATGAATAGAACAACTGGGGATCGATCTGCTCTTTGTACAAGCGGGGATAGAAACCCTTTGTGGCATAGGTTTCCCACGAGTTTTTCCCGGCTATGTCCAACTCCTCCAAAGCCAAAGGGAGCAGCTTGAAAACAGCTGTTCTGCCGGCGAGCGACTGTCCAATACCCTGCATGTACTCAAATTGATTGGATCCGGTCAGGATCAGTTTTCCAGGCTCTTGCAGCTCATCCACAAAGACCTGCGCCCAGGAAAAAAGTTCCGGAGCTTTTTGCACCTCATCGATGATAATGCCTTGATTCAGATCGCGGAAGATACTACGTGGGTCCAGCTTCACCCTTCCCAGAGTTTCGGGGTTTTCCAGATTGTAATATTTGTAATCCGGAAAGCTGTCTTTTACCAAAGTGGTTTTCCCGGACTGCCGGGGACCGGTAAGGGTTAGCACCGGAAAGCCTTTTAACGCCTTCCAGAGCTGCCCTTGAAGAGTTCGCTTGATCATCATGGCTCCCATAATTTTGCACAGTTTTGGAGTATCACTCCCAATGTGTGCAGTTATCCCTAAGTCCCTTATGCTGTCAAGCTGCTTTTTGTGCAAACTACTCAAGGCGGAGAATTTGTGAGGCTCACTTCAGATGGACAGAGTGGACTTAGTCCACTTCGTCCACTTTGTCAATTGCTAAAGATCATCTCCCAGGCATCTCCCTGGCCCCTCCCTGTCATATCAGTTCGTAAAGCGATATGATAGCGGTTTGATAGCGATATGCCAGCGGTATGACAGGGGGATGACCAAGCACAGAGCGCGTGCACTTAAATCTTAAATGACCGAGCCCGCGCAGCTTAATTCTTAATTCTTAATTATGAATTCTCAGTTGTATCCTTTCTTCCCCATCAGCTGATAAGTCGCGATCTTGCCGGCTTCCACCCCGGGTTGATCCAGAGGGTTGATATGCAGCAGCTTGCCGGTGAAGACAGTCTGGATCTCATACATCATGATAAAGGCGCCTATCGAGGGCTCGTCCAGGCGCGGGAAGATGATGTTGCAATTGGGACGTCCGGCTTGGGTGAGCGCGATCTCAGTGGCTTTGCGTTCCGCGTTCAGCAGTTTACTGAGCGGTTTTCCACCCAGATAGGAGACTTCTTCGCGTTCGGGATGGAGGTTGGGAATGATAAAGTCAGTGTCAAAATTATCCACGCTGAGGAAAGTGAAGACTTTGTCATAGGGGCCTTCGGTGTAGAGCTGGACCTGAGAGTGCTGATCGGTGGTGCCCAGAGCCTTCACAGGGGTCTGACCCACGAAGATCTCGCGTCCTTTCACGTCCCTGCGTTTGCCCAGGCTTTCCGCCCAGAGCTGACGATACCAATCCGCCATGTCATAGAGGGCGTTGGCATAGGGCATCATCACGGAGATGTTTTTGCCCTCGCGCATATAGAGATAGTGCAAAAGGCCGTTCAGATAGGCAGGATTGTGCATCAGATCAGCTTCCGCACAGAGTTCAGCCATTTCTCCGGCACCCTGCAGCAAACCGTCGATATCGATCCCGGCAAAGGCGGAGGAGACCAGCCCGACATCCGTGAGCACGGAGAATCTGCCCCCAACGTTGTCCGGAACGATAAAGGACGGATAGCCTTCATCCTTGATCACCTGACGCAGGAACCCTTTTTCACGATCGGTGGTGATGATCATTCTTTGGTGATAGTCATTCGGGAATCTGCGCTGCAGGAGATCTGCCATGATCATGTAACCCGCCATGGTCTCGGCAGTGGTTCCGCTTTTGGTGATGACGTTCACCAAGGTAGTTTCGAGGTTTATCTCCCTCAGGATCTCATGCAGGAAAATGGGATCGACGTTGTCGTAAACATAGACCTTGCGCGGGAGGTTACGCTCGGTTTTGAGCGCGTTGTAAAGAGCTTTATTGCCCAGAGCGCTGCCCCCGATCCCAAGCACGAGCATGGTATCGAATTTGGGATCGATCTTGCTCATAAAATCTGTGATCGGAAAGATATCTTTTTGGGGCAGATCATAAAACCCGAGAATATCAGCTCTTCTGTCTGCCTGGATCTCCGCGTGGGCATTAAGAACAGCTTCGGTATAATCCTTGAGGCGCGCGGGCTCAATGGCAGTGCGCAGGTCCTTGGAATAGAGCAGGTTTTGGTGTTCGAACCGGATCATAAAGAACTCCTTATTTCATTATGTAACATAGGCTTCAGCCTGTTTGTAACATAGGCTTCAGCCTGTTTGTCAGCTTTTTCCGAGGTTAAAACCTCGGGTACAACAGCTTGAAAGCTATGTTACGAGGCTGCGGATCAACTTCCTGATGCTGAGCAGCTGATGCGGATTCACGCTCAAAGCGCGGATTCCCAGACTGATCAGGAGCGGAGCGTAGTCCTCACCGGAGGCCATTTCTCCGCAGACGGAGAGGGGAATACACGCCTCCCGGGCAGCCTCGACGGTCATTTGGATCAGGCGCAGGACTGCCGGGTGGTTTTGGATATAATATCCCGCCACACTCTCATTATTACGGTCTGTTGCCAGGGTGTATTGCACCAGATCATTGGTGCCAATTGAAAGAAAATCACAAGCCCGGGCAAGCCCGGAGGCACAAAGCGCGGCAGAGGGGATCTCGATCATCGCCCCCATTTTCAGATCTTTGGCGTAGCTGATCCCTTCCCGGTCCAGCTCAGCCATCACATCTTTCACCAAAGCTTTAGCTTTGCAGAAATCACTCTCATCGATGATCATCGGAAACATGATCTGCATAGTGCCAAAGACGGAGGCTCGCAGCAAAGCTCTCAGCTGAGTTCGGAAGATCTCGGGCTCAGCAAGGGAAAAGCGGATGCCGCGTTTGCCCAGATAGGGGTTCTCTTCGGTGGCGTCAGGCATCAGATGAGCAAGTTTGTCTCCTCCCAGATCAAAGGTGCGAATGGTGACCGGGCGGGGAGCCAGACGCTGCAGAATGTTGCTGTAGATATTGGTCTGTTCATCCTCAGATGGCAGGTCGCGCCGTTCCAGATATAAAAATTCGGTGCGGAAGAGGCCGATCCCGTCAGGGTTTTGCTGCAGGATAAAATCCAATTCCTGGGGCAGTTCGATATTGGCATAGAGCTTGATCAGGGTTCCATCCGCCGTGATCGGTGGGAGTTGGTTTTCCACGTCCCCGATCCTGCGCGCTTGCTCGGCCAGACTGATTCTGTTCTGATACCCTCTGATATCCTGAAGCCCGGGATCGACGATCACTTCACCCGATACCGCGTCCACGATCAGCTGAACGCCGGGACCTACCGTCTCCAGCAGCCCGCCAATCGATACGATCGAGATCAAGCCCAGGGCACGTGATAAAATTGAAGCGTGTGAATTGGTGGAGCCGGACTGGCTGATATAGGCTCTGACCCCTGCTTTTGCCAGCACCGAGACCTGGCTGGGGCTGACCTCCTCCAAAACAGCCACCTGACCGGGATCCCATTCGGGTTCCGCGGCAGTTACCACTCCGCTGAGCACATCCAGGATCTGCTGAGCCACATCCTGATAATCTCCCACTCTGGCTGCAAAGTAGTCATTTTGCATATCGGAAAATTGTCGACAGACACGGGTGAAAACCCGGCTTACTGCTGAGGGGGCGGAATAGAGCTCGCTCTCGATCGTGTGGAGCAGATCCTTCTCCAATTCCGGATCACGCAGGATCAGGAGATGCGTGCTCAGAATGTCTTTTTCCGTCTCACTCAGGCCTCCGGAATCGAGGTTTTCGTTCAGAGCCAGCTCGATCCGGTTGAGGGCAGCCTGCAAAGCCTGCACTTCCTGTTCCGCGCCGTCCAGCCCGATCTTGACAGGCTTGAACTGATCAATTTTTCTGATCCACAGGCGCGCGTTGCCGATAAAAATGCCGGAGTGGATACTGACGCCCCGCAAGCGCTTCAAATCACTCTCCAAACCCACTCTGGATCAGTTCACAAAGCTCGTCCAGCAGATATTGCTCGTCGACCCCGTTGGCGCTGAGTTCCAGCTCGGAACCATATTCGGCAGCAAGCATCATCACGCCCATGATGCTCTTACCGTTCACCTTCATGCCGTCTTTTTCGATGAAAAATTCCGAGCGGTATTTGGTGGCAGCTTTCACCACCAAAGCTGAAGGACGGGCATGCAATCCCAGCTTGTTTTTAACTTTTACCGTGCGTTGCATCATCGTCTTCAGGTCTTAATTCAAGCTTTTTATGCAGGGTTTTGGCGCGGATCTCTTCGTGCAGCTTACGGTTAAAATCTTCCGCGGCATCATAGCCCACACTTTTCAGGATCATGTTCATGGCAGCCACTTCCACGATCACAGAAACATTTTTACCCGGAGATACCGGCAGATAGATGATCGGCACCTTGCAGCCCAGATGCTCCGCGTAATTGCTGACCAGCCCGATGCGTTCGTAATCCATGTTCTCCTGCCAGGGCATAAGCTCGATCTGGAGGTCGATGGATTTCTGCCTGCGCACCCGCTCGATCCCAAACATACGCTCCACATTCACAAATCCGATCCCCCTGATCTCCATGAAATGACCGAAATCCTTGCCGGATCTGCCGATCAGCTGGTCTTCCAGCAAGCGCAGTGTGATCAGATCATCACCCACCAGGCTGTGCCCTCTGTTGATCAGATCCAGCGCGCATTCGCTTTTGCCGATCCCGCTTTTCCCGGTGAGCAGAATACCCAGGGAAAAGACATCGATCAGAGTGGCATGGATGGTTTTCTCCAGAGCAAAGATATCGTGCAGATAGCGCGTAAGATGTTCAAACAGATTGATCGTGGAAAGGCGGCTGGAGAGCAGGGCAATGTTTAGATCATTTGCCAGATACTCCGCCACCGGGGGCAGAGTGAGCCCTTTGGAAATGATCACACAGGGAATGTCCGTCTTGAAGACGTCCCGCATCCGCGTGATAAGTTCAGGCTCCGCCAGGCTTTGAAGATAGCGGACTTCGGTTTCTCCGAAGACCTGGATGCGATCCGCTGAAAAGACCTCCAGATACCCGGCCAAAGCCAATCCCGGTCTGTTCACGTGGGGCGAATTGATCCTCTTGTTCAGAGTCTCCGGTTCGGTGATCAGGGACAGTGCCAGGTCTTTCTTTTTTGCTTCAAAAAAATCATAGACGCTGATATCTTTCATGCCGGGCGGTCTCCTTTTTTTATCAGGACTGGTCTTGTTTGTTTTGCCGGAGCACTGCAGAACAGTACTCCGGCAAAAGCATATTTAGCAAGAGCTTGCTATTATGGTTCAATGAGCCGGAAGTGATCTTCATCCTTTTTCACCAGGACGTTGATCCGATCCGATTCCAGATTTTTAAAGATGAGGAATTCCTCTTTGGCTGTTTCCAATTTTTCAATGGCATCGTGGACAGACATCACTTCCGCGATCACTCTCTTGGTTTTGATCGTTTTCCGGGTGCGGGCTTCTCCACCCAATTCGATTATAGAGGAGCGGGAGAAATCGTCAAACTGGTCTTTGAGCGCTCGTTTCTGATGATCGGTAACCCGGTCCTTCAGTTTCTTGATCTGCGCTTCCATTTTGTCCACCGCGGTATCGATGGTGAGGTACATATCCATCTCTTCCGAGGTGCTTTGGAGACTGAAATGGGCCGCGTGCAGGGACAGTTCGCAGATATTGCGGCTGTTTTCCAGCGCTAACACAGCGTGCACGGTGATGATGTGGTCAAAATACTTCTTGAGCTTGAGGCAGCTCGTTTCCACATAATCCCGGATCGCTTTGGTCAGTTCGAAATGACGGGCAGTAATTGTGATCTGCATGTCAGAATCCTCCTTGATTCAGATTTTATGAATGGACAGACCCCGCAGGTCCTCCAGGGATTCCTTGATCGCTTCCGACAAAGTGGGATGGGCAAAGACTATGGATTCCACTGATTCGGCAGTAGCTCCACTTGAGATCAATATCCCGCCCTGGGCGATCAGCTCGGCTGCCTGAGGTCCAATGATGTGCATACCCACAAGCGCGCCGGTGTCTGCCCGGGCTATAGTTTTTGCAAAGCCAAAAGTGTTGCTCATAGCCATGGCTTTCCCATTTGCCGTGAAGGGGAATCGCCCGACGAGGATCTCGCCGAAGCTGTCCTGTGCTTCTTGTTCGCTCAGCCCCACGGAGCCGATTTCCGGATGCGTAAAGGTGCAGCGCGGAATGTTGGCATAGTTCAGGGGCTCGTGGTGAAATTCTTTAGCATTGATCAGGTAGTTCAGGTTGTCTGCCACCTGCAAACCCTGTTTGCTGGCTGTGTGTGCCAGTTGCAGCTTGGCGGTGACATCCCCGATGGCAAAGACACCGGGCAGATTGGTTCGCATCTGCTCATCGATCTCGATTGCGCCGCGGTTGGTGGCAAGCTCCAGGTTTTCCCAGATCAGGTTGTTGACCGGGATCCTGCCCACGCTGATCAGAGCTTTTTCCACGGTGAGGCTGGTCTCGTCCGAGAGCTGCAGCACCAGACCTTCCGGACTTTTGGAGATGGCTGTGACTCCCGTGGAGGTCCTGATCCTGATCTTGTTCTTTTTAAAAGCCATGGTCAGGCGTTTGGAGATCTCTTCATCCTCAAGGGCAATGATCCGGGGGAGAAATTCGATGATGTGGACTTCCACACCAAAGCTGGCAAAGATCGAGGCAAATTCACAGCCGATCACCCCTCCGCCCACAACTGCCAGGCTTTGAGGCAGTTTATCCAGCTTCAGGATCCCGGTGGAGGAGAGGATATCGGTCTCATCGATCTCGATCCCGGGCAGACTTTTGGCAGCAGATCCTGTGGCAATCACGATATAAGGCGCGCTCAGCTCAGAGCCCTGATCTGTCATGAGCAGCCAGGCATCTCCGACTCGGGAAACAGAGATCGCTTTTTCCTTTAGAATGGGAATCTTGCGTTTGCGGAAGAGATATTCGATTCCGCTCACCAGCTGTTCAACCACCGTGTTCTTGCGTTCGAACACCTTTGTGTAGTCAAGCTCTGCTTCAATTGGAGGCAGGCCGAAAGCTTGGGAATCCTTGATCTCGGTGTAAAGTTCGGAGGTCTTGACCAAGGTCTTGGTGGGGATGCAACCCCAGTTCAGACAGACTCCGCCGATGCGGTCCTGTTCCACCACAATGGTGTCTATTCCATACTGGGAGAGGCGGATGGCTGTTTCATAGCCTCCGGGGCCTCCACCCACGATGATCACTTTCGTCTCTTGCGGCATAAATTTATTCCTTACGCAGACGGCTGTTGAGGATACCCAGCTCGTCCCGGTATTTTGCGATTATGCGGCGGGATACATTCAATCCGTCGCTCTTTAAAATATCCACCAGTTCCTGATCGGAGAGGGGAGAGTTTTTATCTTCAGTATCTATGAGGCGGATGATGTTTGATTTGACCATCTGCCGGGAGATATTGTCATAGTTATCATCCCTGCCTGCCGTGGAGGAGAAGAAATCTTTGAAGGCAAAGATGCCATAGGGTGTTTCGGCATACTTGTGTTTTACGACGCGGGAGATGGTGGATTCGCTCACTCCGATATCCTGCGCGATCACGGCATAGGTGAGCGGTTGCATGGTGCCCGATCCGTTGTAAAAAAAGTCGTGCTGGAATTTGATGATGGAGAGCGAGACCCGTTCCAGAGTGCGCATGCGCATAAAGATAGATTTGATCAGGAACTTGGCGCTGTTGATCCGATCCCGCACAAAGGCCATGGTCTCTTTGTCAAAATATCCCCGGCTGATCATCTTGCGATAGCGGGGTGAGATGATAATATTGGGTGTGATGTGGTCGTTTATGATGACCACGTACTCGTCTTCAACGATCTTAAGCGTCACGTCCGGATAGACATAAGCGGCGCTGGAAGCCAAAATGCGCAGACCGGGCTTGGGATCAAGCTTGGCTATGGCTTCTCTGGCATGCATGACAGTCTCTTCCGAAACCCCGAAATAGGAGGCTATCTTCTGGTAGCGCCGGTGAATCAGATTTTCAAATTGCTCATTGATCAGACCGACAATGATGCGGTTGTCCAGTTGTTCCGGCGATAACTGAGCCATCAGACATTCAGCCAGATTGCGGGCAGTGATCCCCTTGGGGGATAATCCCAGCACCAGCTGATGCAGTTCCACGCTTCGGGTGGGTCCCAGCTTATATTTTCTGCCGTATTTTACCAGGGGAAAGTCCTCGGGCAGGAAGCCATAAACGTCACAGTTATCAATGAGTTCCTGAATAAAATCGACCTCGTTATCGGGCAGGTTGAGGGGATAAAGCTGTTGCAGGAATTGATCGCGTCCGTCTTCTTCAAAACGGATCATGGATTCCGCGTGTTCGGCCTCCGTCTCGCCATGCCAGGTTTCGGAGCTTTGGTGGTAATCGTTCCATTGATCGAGGATCTCGGTGAGCTCCTTGGCTTCATTGAGGGTTTGGCAGCTTTCATCACAGGTCTCGGATTCTTCGATGGGGGTGGCAGATTCAGGGGCTGAGCCATCGTGGTTGAGTTCTACGGATTCTTCTTCATCCTTTTCTTCGCGCACTTCCAGCAGAG